>NZ_JAHLQD010000056.1:0-208762 GCF_018918225.1 Roseburia sp. MSJ-14 | reverse complement strand
GTCGCCAAACGAATTCGAACGAGTGTATGAAAGAACGAACACTGAGGCTGAGCTTCTGGCAGGTTAAAATGGGGAGAAATTTCTCATTTTAACTTGTACTAAATCTTGACATAGGACCATGTCAGTCGGAATTGAGAAAATGCGCTGGAACAGAAGTGCTTTGAGCATTGGATAAAGCTGATGCTTTCGAGGTCTTCCGGTACGGGCGTGAAAATGATTAACAAAAGAAACAGGAACAATTTCATCAAGGTTAATGGCTTCATCAAGAAGAGCAAGAAACTGGTATTTGTCATTATCGAATTTATTCTGGCAATCATCAAAAATTTCTGCCAAAGTGAGTTGCTTATGTGTTATCATATAGGTATATCTCCTTTAGGTGGATTGGTTGATAGTTTTTCGCAACTCTATTTTACCATAAACCCTGAGGAGATATTTTATTTTCAACAAGAAAAAATGCCGTATTTATGCGGTGTTTGGCGTTTCGCAAACGCCTAATGTGATATTAGAAAGAAAGGAGAAATATATAGTTTATGTTATATTTTCGTGGACAACAAGTAAAAGATTATTGTCGTTGTCAGAGGAGCGGCTCTATAACGTCAGAAGAGGAAGAATGGGGGTATTGGGATGTGTGTTGCGATTGTGGTAAGCCGTTAGAAAATGGATTTCACTATTATAATCATTATGATGGAAAAGATTATGATGAGGAAGATATGTGGTAATTGAATAATGATTTTGGAAAATGTAAGTATATTGGTATACATTTGAGAGTAGTATAAATTTTGGAGTAAAGTGTAAATTGAACCAATTAAAATATGGAAGGGGATGTCATCTGATATATAATATTATGATAATATATAACTATTATCGGAGGAAAAAACGTGAATAATACAATCCAATACTACCAGCAAAATGCAGAGCAATTTTCCCGAGAAACTCGTTCCGTTGACTTCTCGCAAAACCAGGGCAAATTTATGAGTAAGTTAAAAAAGAACGACACCATTTTGGATTTTGGTTGTGGCTCGGGAAGAGATACAAAGTGTTTTTTAGAACATGGTTTTCAGGTAGAGGCAATAGATGGTTCAGAGGAACTATGCAGGCTTGCCGGTGAATTTACCGGAATTAAGGTAAAACATTTACTGTTTCAGGAATTAGCAGAAAAAAATAAATACGATGGGATATGGGCGTGTTCGTCCATTTTGCATTTGCCTAAACAAGAATTGATAGAAGTAATACAAAAAATGTCACTGGCACTGAAAAGCAAGGGGATTATTTATACTTCTTTTAAATACGGGACTTTTGAGGGAGAAAGAAACGGAAGATATTTCACAGATATGACGGAAGATTCTTTTGAAGAAATCTTACAAGCCACAAAAGAGTTACAGATAGAAGAACAGTGGATTACATCGGATGTACGACCGGAAAGAGGGAATGAAAAATGGCTCAACTTGATTCTGCGAAAAATGTAAAAGTTGATAATATACCAATCGAAGCCACAGATGTCATGACTGGAGACAAGGACAGAAGACGTTTCTTGTATTACCAGTTAAAAATAAGCATGCTGAAAGCAAAACAAATAGATATTATTGTTTCATTTCTTATGGAATCAGGGGTAAGAATGTTACTGAAGGATTTTAAGGATGCTTTGAATCGTGGTGTTCGGATACGGATTCTTACCGGAAACTATTTGGGAATTACCCAGCCGTCAGCACTGTACCTGATAAAAAAGGAACTTGGAAATCGTGTGGATTTGCGCTTTTATAATGAAAAAGCGCGTTCTTTTCATCCAAAGTCCTATATATTTCATTTTGATAATGCAAGTGAAATATATATAGGTTCTTCTAATATTTCCAAAAGTGCGCTAACATCTGGTATCGAGTGGAATTATCGCTTTAGTAGTTTGACGGATGAGAAGAATTATCGGCTGTTTTATGAAACATTTGTAGATTTGTTTGAACATCATTCCATTATCATAGACGATGCGGAGCTGAAAAGATATTCCAAGAACTGGCATAAGCCGGCGGTGGCGAAAGACCTTGCCAAATACGATAACCCGCAGGACGAGGAAGATACAAAGGTAGAAGTACTATTTCAACCAAGAGGTGCGCAAATAGAGGCTTTGTATGCACTTGAGGACAGCAGGGCAGAAGGCGCAACGCGTGGACTGGTACAAGCTGCTACCGGTATAGGAAAAACCTATCTTGCAGCGTTTGATTCAGCAAAATATAAAAGAGTATTGTTTGTTGCGCATAGAGAGGAAATATTAAAGCAGGCAGCAATATCTTTTCAAAATGTCAGACATTCTGAGGATTATGGATTCTTTTATGGAAAACAAAAGACAGTGGACAAGTCGGTGATTTTTGCTTCTGTTTCAACTCTTGGAAGAGAGGAATACCTGTCAGAGGAATATTTTTCACCGGAGTATTTTGATTATATCGTAATCGATGAGTTTCATCATGCGGTAAATGAACAGTATCAGAGAATTGTGCAATATTTTAAACCTCAGTTTTTGCTTGGACTTACCGCAACTCCGGAGCGAATGGATGGTAAAAATATTTATGAAATCTGTGATTACAATGTACCTTATGAAATTTCATTAAAAGAGGCAATCGACAAGGGAATGTTAGTGCCTTTTCATTACTATGGAATTTATGATGAAACAGATTATTCCGGTTTGCATCTTGTAAAAGGGCATTATGAAGAAAAAGCTTTAAATGAAACTTATATCGGCAATGTGGCAAGATATGAATTGATTTATAAGTACTATATGAAATATCGTTCTAAAAGAGCATTGGGATTTTGCTGTTCCAGACAGCATGCAGAAGATATGGCAAAAGAATTTTCTAATCGGGGCATTCCGTCCGTTGCAGTATATAGTAATGCAAATGGGGAGTTTTCGGAAGACAGAGAAAAAGCCATTGAAAAATTGATGAATCAGGAAATAAAAGTAATATTTTCTGTAGATATGTTCAATGAAGGTGTTGACATACCTGCATTGGATATGGTGATGTTTCTTAGACCGACAGAATCACCCATTGTCTTTCAGCAGCAATTAGGACGTGGACTTCGTACTTATAAAGGAAAAGAATATCTGAATGTATTAGATTTTATTGGAAACTATCAGAAGGCAGGATTGGCACCGCTCATTTTAAGTGGTACAAAAGCTTTTGATGAAAAAAGAGCCTGCGAATACAATGAGTTGGAGTATCCGGATAATTGTATGGTAGATTTTGATATGCACCTGATAGATTTATTCCGAGAATTAGATAAGAAGTCGCTATCAATTAAGGAAAGAATCGTTCGGGAATATTACAAAGTAAAAGAATTGCTGGAAAATCGTGTGCCTACCCGTATGGAACTTTTTACATATATGGAAGATAGCGTATATCAGTATTGTATGAAGCATGCAAAAGAAAATCCGTTTCGCAGATATATGGAATTTTTGCAGGACTTACAGGAATTGTCAGAGGAAGAGCAAAGATTATACCATGGAATCGGCAGGGAATTTATAGCGGTAATGGAAACAACCGACATGCAGAAAGTGTATAAGATGCCGATATTATATAGTTTTTATAATGATGGCAACATACGAATGGAAGTTACAGAAGAAGAGGTATTAAAGAGTTGGAAACAGTTCTTTGATAACGGAACAAACTGGAAAGATTTTGCAGACAATATTTCCTATGAAGATTATAAGCGCATGACAGATAAACAGCATTTAAGTAAGGCGAAAAGTATGCCCATTAAATATTTAAAAGCATCGGGAAAGGGATTTTTTATAGAAAAAGAAGGCTATGCACTTGCTTTGCGGGAAGACTTAAAGGACATCATACAGTTAGAAGCCTTTAAGGCGCAGATGAAAGATATATTGGAATATAGAACCATGGAATATTATAGAAGAAGATATTTACAAGGTTCTCAAATCTAAGAAAAATGTGCTATACTATAATCCAAGAATTTCCCAAAAACACGAAGAAGGAACATAGTATGAAGATTTTATTAACCGCAATTAATGCAAAATACATTCACTCCAATCTGGCAGTATATAGCTTAAAAGCCTATGCCAAGGAATACAGTCAGCAGATTGAATTAGCAGAATACACCATCAATCATCGGGTAGAATATATTTTGCAGGAACTATATAAAAAAAGACCGGATGTGATATGTTTTTCCTGTTATATCTGGAACTTTCGGTATACCCAGGAGCTTATCTGTGAGATACACAAGTTGTTACCGGGGATTCCTATTTGGGTAGGAGGACCGGAAGTTTCTTACGAACCGGAAGGGTTTTTGAATCAGTTTCCGATGGTAACAGGTGTTATGATTGGGGAAGGCGAAGAGACATTTCGGGAATTGTGTGGATATTATGTAAACCAAGAACATTCCGTAAGGAATCAAGTAGAGAATTCAGTAGAGAATGAGATATATTCCGCAAGCAATTCAGTAGAGAACGAGCCATATTCCCCACAGAGTTTATCAGATATTTCAGGACTTCTATTTCGCAATGAGGAAAATGAGTTGGTACGGACTCCACATCGTGAGCCAATGTCCATGGATGACCTGCCGTTTTGCTATGAACATTTAGAGGATTTTGAGAACCGCATTATCTATTATGAGACAAGCCGAGGATGCCCGTTTTCCTGTAGTTATTGCCTTTCTTCTATTGAAAAAGGGTTGCGTTTTCGTTCCTTTGAGTTGGTGGAAAAGGAGCTTCAGTTTTTCTTAGACCACAAAGTACCGCAGGTAAAGTTTGTAGACCGTACATTCAACTGCAATCACAAGCATGCCATGGAGATTTGGCAATATGTGAAGGAACATGATAATGGCATTACAAACTTTCATTTTGAGATTTCAGCGGATTTGCTTACCGAAGAGGAAATTGCATTGATTGCAGAAATGCGTCCCGGTTTGATACAATTAGAAATTGGTGTGCAGTCTACTTTTGCGCCAACTATCGAAGAAATTCACCGAACCATGAATCTGTCTCGCTTAGAGGATATTGTAAAAAAGGTGCAGCAGGCGGGAAATGTGCATCAGCATTTAGACCTGATTGCAGGATTGCCAAAGGAAGATTTTACTACATTTTCCAAGTCTTTTCAGGAAATTTACCGATTAAAACCGGAGCAGTTACAGTTAGGATTTCTCAAAGTATTAAAAGGTTCCTACATGTATGAACATCAGCAGGAATATGGCTTGGTATATCAGTC
This sequence comes from Roseburia sp. MSJ-14, assembly GCF_018918225.1. NCBI lineage: Bacteria > Bacillati > Bacillota > Clostridia > Lachnospirales > Lachnospiraceae > Roseburia > Roseburia sp. MSJ-14. The sequence goes on along the minus strand of NZ_JAHLQD010000056.1, from coordinate 203,558 downwards.
CAATCCGCCATACGAGGTGATGCAGACTAACTGGCTCAGTTATGAAGAAGTGTTGAAAATCAAACTGGTAGAAGAAATGTTAGAGGTATACTACAACAGCGGACAGTTTGAGATGACTATGAAAGTGTTGGAATTAGCATATGACAATCCATTTACCATGTTTTTAGAAATGGGAGAATATTATGAGACACATGGGTTGTTTGCCATGAATCACTCTCGTATACGGCGTTGTGAGATATTGTTGGACTTTATCAAGGAAAAAGATATTGCCCATCAGGGACTTTATGAGGAAACACTTACCTTTGATTTATATTACCGGGAAAATATGAAAACACGTCCGAAGTGGGCACCGGATATGGCGTCTTTCAAAGAAGAGACGCGAACTTATTGTAAAAAAGGAAAGATGTCTCATGTGGAGCCGTTTTTCTGGGATATGGAAGTATTGCAAAATAACAAGACTTTAGTAGAATATCCGGCTAAGGGAGAACGACAATTATATCTATTTTCCTATGAGCAGAAGAATCCGTTGACCGGACAGGCAAAGGTGGAAAAGATAGAAGGAGGAACTCCATGACAAAGCGAACAGCGGAAATATTAAGAAGATTGGACGAAACCTATGGAACAGAATATCGCTGTTATCTGAACCATGACAATGCATGGCAGTTGTTAATAGCAGTTATTTTAAGTGCCCAGTGCACCGATGCCCGGGTAAACATTGTTACGGCAGATTTATTCAAGAAATACGACAGTTTAGAGAAGTTTGCCAATGCCAATGTGGAAGAAATGGAGCAGGATATACATTCTATCGGATTTTATCATAACAAGGCAAGAAATATTATATTATGTGCCCGCAAGCTGATAACAGAATTTGGCGGGGAAGTTCCACGCAGTTTAGAAGAACTTACTTCTTTGCCGGGAGTAGGGCGAAAAACAGCCAATGTTATTCGTGGAAATATCTACAATGAGCCAAGCGTAGTAGTGGATACTCATGTAAAACGAATTTCTCGAAGACTTGGTTTTACCAAGGAAGAAGATCCGGTAAAAATTGAGTATGACCTGATGAAAGTTTTGCCGGAGGATCATTGGATTCTTTACAATATCCACATCATAACCCTTGGAAGAACGATTTGTACGGCAAGAGCGCCAAAGTGCAGTGAATGTTTTTTGAGTGATTTATGTAAGGCGGGCGACAAAACATGCTAGAATCCTATGTGGTAGTAGATTTAGAAATGACCGGACTTCGGGCAAAAACAGACCGAATACTGGAAATCGGAGCGGTAAAGGTAGAAAATCATCAGGTAACGGCAACCTACCAGAAAATGATTAATCCGGGAATTAAGATTCCCAAAGAAGTGCAGGAACTAACCGGAATCACACAGGAAATGGCAGAAACAGGAGTGCCGGAGCAAGAAGCGGTAGAGGGATTTTTCACATTCTGTGGCGAGCTTTCCTTAGTAGGTCACAATATTCTGTTTGATTATAGCTTTTTAAAACAATATGCAGTGAATCACAAGGAGTCTTTTGAAAAAAGCGGAATAGATACTTTGAAACTGGCACGAAAGTTTTTACCGGAGCTGGAAAAAAAGACACTGGATTATTTATGTGAATATTTAAAAATAGAAAGAAGTCATAATCATCGGGCATTGGAAGATGCCAAAGCAACCCATGTTTTACTGGAATACCTATGGGAAAACTATGGCAAGCAGGAACCGGAAGCATTTAAGGCGATTCCATTGGTATATCGGGCAAAGAAACAGAGCCCTGCCACAGAAAGGCAAAAAAGATACTTGAAGGAATTGGCGGAATATCATAAAATAAGTCTTGATGTAGATTTGGAAAGCCTTACCAAGAGCGAGGCATCCAGAAGAACGGACAAGATTTTGGCACAGTATGGAAAAATGCCTAAATCCTAGGCATTTCCCAACATAGCAAGAATAGAATCTTTACGAATGGTAGTTATTTTTTCGGCAGAATGTTTTAAATCTTCAATACCGGAAGAATTGCCGGATTCCTGATAGATTTTAAGAAGCAGTTCATAAGTGGCTTTGATATCAGAGCCAACCGATACGGCAAGTTCCAGAACAGTGGTAGCTTCCTGCGCATGGGACAGTTCATACAGACGGTGTCCCCATTGATTTAAGGTACGAACCAAAAGTATAAAGTTCTGGTCGTAGCGGGAGAGAAGCCCCAGATTTGCAGCTCCGTACTGAAGTTTTAGGTCAGTATTACTCAAACCGCCCAGATTAAGAATTTTTTCGTTACGAAGTGCCAGTATTTGCTGTTCATAGTCGTTTAGCTGTGCATCCTGAAATTTTGAAAAAGGCAGGGTGACACCGGATAAATCTACATAGTCAAGCTTACTAAGGTCTTGTGGTTGTGTGAGATTGGCACGGTCTTCCTGTTTCCAAAAGGAATCAATTTCGGACTTTTCCCGACGTCTTGTACGTCGTATACACATAGAAACCAGACCAAGAAAAATTAAAAAAGCGCCAAATGTTCGAAAAATCATAATATAAGAACTCCTTTGCGATATTTGTTATGGTATAATAACAGCTAACAGAATGGAAAGAGGTGGAAAAAATGAACTTTAACAACTCCAAAAAGAAAAGAACCTTTGCAGCAGTCATCGTAATCATATTAATAGCTTCCATGGTATTATCTGTTTTCATTTCTGCATTCGTTTAAGAAAAAGATTTTCATGTTCATAATATACAGAAAGCGGAGATTTCTGTCAACGATATTCGTTGTTCTGCACCTTGAAAATTCCCTATTTTATGGTAGAATAATGGATAGTGTAAAAATGAGATACTAGTAGGAGAATAGATATGAAAAAGAAATGGAAAAGAGTTTTGCCGGTGACTGGTTTGTTACTGATGCTTGCATTGGCAGTAGTAGTAACAATTCCTGTAAATGCTGAGACAAAGGAAACAGATACCATACCGGACCGTGTATTTGTAGGAGATATTGCGGTTGGCGGAATGACACAGGAAGAAGCAACACAGGCAGTAGACGATTATATTGCAGGATTAGGGGATAAGAAGATTACCCTTAACGCAGGGAAGAATCAGTTAGAAGTAACTGCAAGTGATCTTGGGATTTCCTGGGGAAATCAAGAAGTATTAGAAGAGGCAGTCAGCCTTGGAAAAAGTGGAAACCTCATTAGCCGTTACAAGGTGATGAAGGATTTAGAAAAGGAAGACAAGGTATATAACATTGCCTATACGATAGATAAAGAAAAAGCAGTCAAGGTTTTAGAAGATAATGACGCTACATTGAATACAGAGGCAGTAGACGCAGGACTTGAGAGAAAAGACGGAGCATTTAATGTTATTCCGGGAAGTCAGGGAGTTACTGTAAATGTAGAAGAGTCTCTGGATAACATGGAGACTTATTTCAGCCAGAAATGGGATGGCAATGATGCTTCTGTAGAGCTGGCAGCAGATGTAGTAGAGCCCAAGGGAACAGAAGAAGAATTGGCTAAGGTAACAGATTTACTGGGAAGTTTCCATACTTCCTATGGAACATCCGGGGCAGGACGTTCGCAGAACGTAGCAAACGGTACCTCTAAAATCAATGGTTCTGTAATTTATCCGGGAGAAGAATTCTCCGTATATGAGACCGTAAGTCCGTTTGAAGCAGAAAACGGATACGAATTAGCAGGTTCTTATGAAAACGGGACAACCGTAGAGACTTACGGTGGTGGAATCTGTCAGGTATCCACTACTTTATATAATGCAGTTATTCGTGCAGAATTAGAAGTAACAGAGCGTTTCAATCACTCAATGATTGTAAGGTATGTAGATCCTTCTGCGGATGCGGCAATTGCAGGAACTTATAAGGATTTGAAATTTAAGAATAATACTGATGCACCGATTTATATTGAAGGTTATACTGCCGGGAAAGTGGTATACTTTAATATATTCGGACATGAAACAAGAGATAGCGGAAGACAGGTAAGTTTTGTAAGCGAGACACTTTCTACCACAGATCCGGGAGTACAGTATCAGGCAGCACCGGATCAACCAATTGGATATATTCATACGGTACAGTCTGAACATACCGGATATACGGCACAGTTATGGAAGATTGTAACATTAAATGGTGTAGAGCAGAGTCGTGAAGTATTTAACAGTAGTACTTACAAGGCATCTCCGAGAATTGTACAGATAGGAACCGCATCAGCAAGTCCGGAAGCAGTTGCAGCTATCAATGCAGCAATCGGAAGTCAGGATGAAGGAACAATTAACTCTGCGGCTGCACAGTGGAGCAACGATGCAATTGCAGCACGTCAGGCGGCAGAGGCAGCGGCACAGCCGGCAACACCACCAGCAACGCCGACACCGGATCCAACACCGACACCGGATCCAACACCGGCACCGACACCGGCTCCAACGCCAACGCCATAAGAAAAAAGAATAGTTAAGAAGGCTGTTTCAAGTGAAACAGCCTTGTTGAATATATAAATGAGGAATGAAAATGAAAGTAGGAAAGATACCAGAGAGCGTACTGAAACGCTCTGTATTTAAACAAATTCATACAAAACGTAGTGAAGTTTTATTAGGAGCAGGAGTGGGAGAAGACTGCGCAGCGGTAAAGCTGGCAGATGATGAGATGTTTGTAATGTCTACAGACCCGATTACTGGTACTGCTACGGACATTGGAAATCTTGCAATACATATTACCTTGAATGATTTAGCGTCAGCCGGAGCAGAGCCGGTAGGTGTGTTACTTACCATATTGTTACCGGAAAATAGTGAGGAAGCAGTGCTGAAGGAAACTATGGCACAGATAGAGATTGCCTGTGCAGAAGCAAATGTTCAGATTATGGGTGGACATACTGAGGTTACCAAGGCAGTAAATCAGCCATTGATAAATGTTTGCGGCGTAGGTAAGGCAAAAGTAGGAAAACTGGTATCCACTGCCGGAGCAAAAGTGGGTGACGATATTATTGTAACAAAATGGATTGGGTTAGAAGGAACTTCCATTATTGCCAAGGAAAAAGAGCAGGAGCTGTTAAACCGTTATCCGGCACAGCTGGTAGAAGAGGCAAAGAACTTTGATAAATATTTGTCCGTTTTACCGGAGGCGGCGTCCGCCGTTAAGTCTGGCGTTAGTGCAATGCATGACGTGACAGAGGGCGGAATATTCGGTGCTCTTTGGGAAATGGCAGAGGCATCTGGCGTCGGACTTGAAATCGACTTAAAAAAGATTCCTGTAAAACAGGAAACCATTGAAGTGTGTGAATTTTTTGGAATTAATCCATATGAACTGATTTCCAGTGGTTCTATGTTAATGGCAGCACCGGATGGAAATACATTGGTGCGCGAATTGGAAAAACAGGGAATTCATGCAGCAGTAGTAGGAAAAGCAGTGGCGGGAAATGACCGCGTACTGATGAACGATGACGAGACGAGATTTTTAGAACCTCCAAAAACAGATGAATTATACAAGGTAGTATAACATACCTTATAATTAAGAAAAGGAAGGGTAACGACTATGGAAATGAGAGAAAAGATTTTAACTTTTATAGAAAAAAACAGCAGGGTGGATTTAAAGGAATTAGCGATTGTATTAGGTGTGGATGAAGTAACTGTGGCAAATGAATTGGCAGCTATGGAGCAGGAGCACATTATTTGCGGATACCATACGTTAATTGACTGGGAAAAAACCAGCATTGAAAAAGTGAATGCATTAATCGAAGTGCGTGTTACACCACAGCGAGGACGTGGATTTGACAGTGTGGCAGAACGTATTTACAACTATCCGGAAGTAAATGCCGTATATTTGATTTCCGGTGGATATGATTTGTTAGTTACCATAGAGGGAAAAACATTGCGTGAAGTAGCACAGTTCGTATCTGATAAACTATCTACATTAGATTCTGTTTTGAGTACTAAAACAAACTTTATTTTGAAAAAATATAAAGACCACGGTACCATCATTGCAGAACCGGAAGAAGATGAAAGGATGTTGGTGACTTTATGAGAAATCCACTATCAGAACGCATCGTAGAGATTCCTTTTTCCGGGATTCGTAAGTTTTTTGATATTGCAGCAGAAATGACAGACGTTATTTCTCTGGGTGTAGGAGAACCGGATTTTGATACTCCCTGGCATATTCGTGATGAGGGTATTTATTCTCTTGAAAGAGGAAAGACAGCATATACATCAAATGCCGGATTAAAGGAATTAAAGATAGAGATTGCAAAGTATTTGGAACGAAGATTTCAGATACATTATGATTATGACAAAGAAATGATGGTAACGGTGGGAGGTAGCGAAGCAATAGACATTGCATTAAGAGCTATGCTAGACCCGGGAGACGAAGTATTGATTCCGCAGCCAAGCTATGTATCTTATGTGCCTTGTACCATACTTGCCAATGGAATACCGGTTATTATTAATTTAAAAGAAGAAAATGAGTTCCGTTTGACGGCAGAAGAATTAGAGGCAGCAATTACACCTAAGACAAAAGTGTTGATTATGCCGTTTCCAAACAATCCTACCGGAGCAATTATGGAACGCAAAGACTTAGAAGCAGTTGCAGAAGTAGTGAAAAAGCATGATTTATATGTGATTAGTGATGAAATATATGCAGAGCTTTCTTACTTGGAAAATCATGTGACCATTGCTTCTCTGCCGGGAATGCAGGAAAGAACCGTGCTTATCAATGGATTTTCCAAGTCTTATTCCATGACAGGATGGCGATTGGGATATGCATGTGCACCAAAGGTTATCTTAGAACAGATGTTAAAGATTCATCAGTATGCCATTATGTGTGCACCAACCACCAGCCAGTATGCCGCAGTAGAAGCGGTACGCAATGGAGATGCAGATGTAGATGCAATGCGAGAAGAGTATGACGGAAGACGTCGTTATTTAATGCATCGTTTTGAAGAAATGGGCTTACAGTGTTTTGAACCTTATGGAGCATTTTATGCATTTCCGAGTATTCAGGAATTTGGCATTACATCCGATGAATTTGCAACGCGCCTGTTAAAAGAAAAGAAAGTGGTAGTTGTACCGGGAACTGCATTTGGAGAATGTGGAGAAGGATTTTTGCGTATTTCTTATGCGTATTCCTTAGATAAATTAAAAGAAGCATTAGACCGCATGGAAGAATTTGTAACAGAGTTACGGGCAAAATGCAAGTAACGAGAGAAAAGAGAGAATTATGGCAAAGTTAAATATTGTATTATATGAGCCGGAGATTCCGGCAAACACTGGGAATATCGGACGTACTTGTGTGGCAACAGGGACAAGCTTGCACTTGATTGAGCCGCTGGGATTTTCCTTGAGTGAAAAGGCATTAAAACGTGCAGGTATGGATTACTGGAAGGACCTGGATGTAAAACGATATGTGAACTGGGAAGATTTTCTTGCTAAGAATCCGGGAGCAAAAATCTATATGGCAACGACAAAGGGACGTCATGTATATTCCGATGTAAACTATGAACCGGACTGTTTCATTATGTTTGGGAAGGAAAGTGCAGGAATACCGGAGGAGATTTTAAAGGCAAATCCGGATACCTGTGTGAGAATACCAATGATAGGAGAAACACGTTCCTTAAACCTTTCAAATTCTGTTGCGATTGTGCTTTACGAAGCACTCAGACAGAATCAATTTGACCACATGAAGCTGGAAGGAGAACTTCATCGGCTGAAATGGGATGATTAGGAGAAAAGCATGAACTTTATTGAAGCCAGAAAATTAGTACATGAATATATCAGACGTGATGAAGAAGGAAATGTAGAAGGAATTGACACAGCGCTGGATGGAGTAGACCTTGATATCAAGCAAGGGGAATTTATCGCAGTATTGGGACATAACGGTTCCGGAAAGTCCACACTTGCAAAACATCTGAATGTTCTTTTACAGTCCAGTGGCGGTACTTTATGGGTAGACGGAAAAGATACCACGGATGAAGCAAATGTCTGGGACATTCGTAAAAATGCCGGAATGGTATTTCAGAATCCGGATAACCAGATAATTGCGAGTGTTGTGGAAGAAGATGTGGCCTTTGGTCCGGAAAATATCGGAATTCCCACGGATGAAATCTGGAAAAGAGTAGAAAACAGTTTAAAATCCGTAGGAATGATTCAATATCGGGAACATTCCCCAAACAAGTTGTCCGGTGGACAAAAGCAGCGCGTCGCTATTGCAGGTGTTATGGCAATGGAGCCAAAGTGCATTGTGTTAGATGAGCCTACAGCCATGTTAGATCCAAATGGACGAAAAGAAGTATTAGATGCAGTAGAAAAGCTGAATAAGGAAAAAGGCGTTACGGTAATTCTTATTACACATTATATGGAAGAAGTGATTCGTGCAGACCGTGTATATGTTATGGACAAGGGAAAGGTGGTAATGCAGGGAACGCCGAGAAGTATTTTTTCCCAGGTGGATACCTTAAAATCCTATCGCTTGGATGTACCGCAGATTACACTTTTGGCACATGAACTTCGGAAAATGGGAATGGATATTCCAGAAGGAATTTTAACAAGACAGGAATTGGTGGATGCATTATGTCGATTATATTAGATAAAGTAAACTATGTTTACAGCGAAAAAACTGCATATGAGATTCATGCCTTGAAAGATATAAACTTGAAAATAGAAGATGGTGAGTTTATAGGAATCATAGGGCATACCGGTTCCGGAAAGTCTACATTGATTCAGCACTTAAACGGATTGGTAAAGGCAACTTCCGGTGGCATTTACTACAACGGACAGGATATTTATGATGAAGACTTTAATATGAAGGAACTGCGTGGAAAAGTAGGATTGGTGTTCCAATATCCGGAGCACCAGTTGTTTGAAACTACAATTTTTGCAGATGTCTGTTTCGGACCTTTAAACCAGGGACTATCCAAGAAAGAGGCAGAGCTTCAAGCCTTTACAGCATTACGAAGCGTAGGACTTCCGGAAGAGTATTGGTATCAGTCACCATTTGAATTGTCCGGAGGACAGAAACGAAGAGTTGCCATTGCAGGTGTGCTTGCTATGAAGCCGGAGGTACTGGTGTTAGATGAACCAACAGCAGGACTTGACCCTCAGGGACGAGACGAGATATTAGACCAGGTAGCTAAAATGCACAGAGAATTAGGCATGACGATTATTTTGGTGTCTCACAGCATGGAAGACGTAGCAAAATATGTGGACAGGCTCATAGTTATGAATCATGGAAGTGTCATGTTTGATGGAACTCCGAAAGAAGTATTCCATCATTATCAGGAACTGGAAGCAGTAGGACTTGCAGCACCACAAGTCACATACTTAATGCATGAACTTAGGAAAAAAGGAATTCCGGTAGATGGTGAAGCGACTACCTTAGAAGAAGCCAAAGCATCTATCTTAAAATGTTTTCAGAACAGAGAAAATCGTAGCTAAGAAAAGTAGGAAATCATATGATAAGAGATATAACCATTGGACAATATTATCCGGCAGATTCCGTTATTCATAAATTAGACCCGAGAGTAAAATTATTTGGAGTTGTAATTTATGTAATATCATTATTTACCTTTCAAGGGATTTGGGGCTTTTTATTAGTCACACTTGCCTTGGCAGCAATGATTAAAATTTCCAAAGTGCCATTTCGTTTTATGGTAAAGGGATTGAAAGCTATTGTCATTATTTTAATTATTACGGCAATGTTTAACTTGTTTTTGACGCCGGGAGAGACGTTAGTTACCATATGGAAAATAAAAATTACAAAAGAAGGTTTGAAAAGCGCAGTATTCATGGCAATTCGTTTGATTTACCTGATACTTGGAACATCAACTTTGACGCTGACAACAACACCAAACCAGTTGACGGATGGTATGGAAAAGGCATTTCGCCCATTGAATCATATTCATGTGCCGGTACATGAGGTGGCAATGATGATGTCCATTGCCTTGCGTTTTATTCCGATTTTAGTAGAAGAAACAGATAAGATTATGAAAGCACAGATTGCCAGAGGAGCAGATTTTGAAAGCGGAAATCTTATCAAAAAGGCAAAAGCAATGGTTCCGTTGCTAGTACCGCTGTTTATTTCAGCATTTCGCCGGGCAAATGATTTGGCATTGGCAATGGAAGCACGTTGTTATAATGGTGGAGCTGGCAGAACGAAAATGAAGCCGCTAAAATATCAGAAAGCAGACCATATATCCTATTTGGTGATTTTGGGATATTTGGTAATTGTAATTTTAATGAGAGTATTACTATAAAAGCAGGCAGGTAGAAAGCCTGCTTTTTGCAAAGTATATGCTTAGAGAGGAAATAGCATGAGACGAATAAAACTGGTAGTAGCCTATGAAGGCACCAATTACTGCGGCTGGCAGATACAGCCCACCGGAATTACCATAGAAGGGGTGCTAAATCAGGCATTGTCTGAGCTTTTGGGAGAAGAAATTAAGGTGACTGGCGCAAGTCGTACAGATTCCGGTGTTCATTCCCTTGGAAATGTGGCGATATTTGACACGAATACACGGATTCCACCGGAAAAAATCTGTTATGCCGTAAATCAGCGTTTGCCGGAAGATGTGGTAGTACAAAGCTCTTGTGAGGTGGCAGCAGACTTTCATCCAAGACATTGTTATAGTGAAAAAACATATGAATATCGAATTTTGAACCGTAAGATACCGATGCCAACCTTACGAAAAGATACCTACTTTTACTATCGCAATCTAAACGTAGAAAAAATGAAAGAAGCAGCTGCATACTTGGAAGGCACTCATGACTTCAAAAGTTTTTGTTCTATTCATACTACAGTAGAAGATACAGTACGAACCATTCTTTCCTGTACAGTGGAAAAATCAACAGAAGATATCGTTACCATTCGGGTGACAGGAACCGGATTTCTCTATAACATGGTGCGAATTATTGCCGGAACATTGATACAAGTGGGAATTGGCGAAAAAGAACCGGAAGACATTACAGCGATTCTGGAAAAAAGGGACAGAAGTGCAGCCGGTCCAACTGCTCCGGCACACGGATTGACGATGATTGGAATTGTATATAAGGATGAAAAAGGGAAAGAGAAAAGAGGATAAAGATGCATATATTTTTCAGTTATCATATGGATGATTTTCAGTTGCGAAGTCGTTTGCGGAAGAATCCAGAGTATAGACAAGGAAGAACTCTTCTTGAAGTTAAAGAAGATACGGATCAGATGAATGTGGCAAAAATCAATGTAAAGGCAGGGATATTTCAGTCTAAGTTTGTGGCAAGGATTGGAAAGGGAGAAATAGAGGTTTTATCTCAAACTACATTGTTAAAAGCAGTGTATGTTGTGATATTGATAGCATTATCCTTAGTGGCAGCTATTTTGACTTGGGCAGAAATAGATATGTTTTTGGACGCGACTGTAAATACAGATATATATGACCTGATAGTTTGGTTGATGGTTTTAGTACCGATTGGTTTGATTTGGATGGTATATATTATTTTTTATAAGGTGAAACCCAAGAAAATTCTTCGTAGTTACTTCAAGGAAACAATACCGGAAGAAAAGTCGTTAGATGTGTATGAGATAGAAAATCAGGAAGCGTTTATAGGAGATAGTGAAGTCATAGATTCATCCAAATCCTATGTAACGGAAGAAGTTCCGCCTATCATGCGAAAATTCCAGAAAAGAATGCGTGTAATAAGTTTATTGGGAACGTTGGTTATTATGGTGTCCTTATGGGGTGGAATGATGCTGGCAAATAAACAGGGAAGCGGGAGCGATTCCTATCTTAGTGCGGTGTGCTTTGTATTTGGAGTTGTATGCCTTTTGATCTGGGTGTTAATGTTAGTAATCCGCATAGTGACAGAGAAAAATGAAAAACAAGTGGCAGATAATGCCAGACCTTATCCGGCAACCATTGTTGGAATTCAGATGATACAAAATAGTAAAAATTATATAGTTGTATACGAGTTTGTGGATGAATTTAAAAATTATCACATGGTAGTGGGAATTAAGCAACAGACCATAAAGAAAAATCAAAATGTAGAAGCACTGATTGGGAAAACTACGAAAATATGGTATGCCCCACAATATAGCATTGAAGTATTAGAAGGGATGGAACGCCCGGTTATAAAACCATTTTATCAGGAAAAGAGCATGGTGGGCAGGGTATTACATATTGTGATTGCCTGTGCATTTTTGGTGGCAGCAGTGGTATTATATGAACCCATAGATACAGAAGGAAAGAGTCTGGAGATAGTATGGAATCAAAAGTACAAAGACACCGGATTGACGCAGCAGGATATAGAGAGTGATACCGTGCAGTGGATTTGCAATACTTATGCCATCCGTGCAGAATCAGATGGTGGACAGTTATATACGATTGGTATTTTTGAACCTACAAAAGAAAATGCAAAACAGGTGCAGAAATATTTGAAAGAAACATGGGGGATTACCAATCGAAAAACCGCAATAGATACTATAAATCATGTATTAGAGCATGGAACCAGACAGAAATACCGAGAATTTGTGAAAGATATGAAAAAAAATGGCTGGTTTGAACTTAGTGAAGAGGAAGTAGAACACAAAATCCAGAAAGACGGATTGGGAGAGGAAGAGTATCGTTATGAGGGAGCGTATCTTGCATATCAGGCATTTGGCGAAAAAGGTGTGGATGCGTGGGACTATTGCCGTATGCTTCGAATTGCCGGGGAATGTTATGTAGCAGGTTACATTAATTTGGAGGAATGTATGAATCAGTGTCTTCCAATCGCACAACAACTGCAAGAAGAGTTTGAGAGTTGGGAAGAAATCAATGATAGCTATTTGTATGGATATATGTACTGGGGAAAAGTAAGGGATAGCGGGCATTTTGCAGCAGTTTATACATGGACAAAAAATGCAGAAAAATTAATGGAAATGCCAAATGGTCCTTATGAACTGGATTATAATTTGAAATTGAAAAGTTCTTGGGATAGTGGGAAATAAATGTTGACACACGGGAGTGTGTGTAATATAATTGAACAGTATGGCGAGTTAGAAATGTGAGCCACGACCCCGGCGAAGCGTTTTTGCTTTGATGTACAAAGAAAAATGTAAATGGTGTGAAAATGATAGAACGAATGAATTTCATCAGATTTTACTTGGACGGCATTCGGATATCAGAGTAACATTGGAAAATTCAAGGAGGTAACATTCAATGAAAACTTTTATGGCCAGCCCGGCAACAATTGAAAGAAAATGGTATGTAGTTGATGCTGAAGGAAAGACTTTAGGACGTTTGGCATCTGAAGTAGCAAAAGTATTAAGAGGAAAGAATAAGGCAATCTACACTCCTCACATTGATACTGGAGATTACGTTATTGTAGTTAATGCAGAGAAGATTAAAGTAACTGGTAAGAAATTAGACCAGAAGATTTACTATCATCACTCCGATTATGTAGGTGGAATGAAAGAAACCACTTTAAAGGAAATGTTAGCTAATAAACCAGAAAGAGTTATCGAACTTGCTGTTAAGGGAATGCTTCCAAAGGGACCTTTAGGAAGACAGATGTATAAGAAGTTATTCGTATACGCTGGACCAGAACACAAACACGAAGCTCAGAAACCAGAAGCTTTAACATTTTAATCAGGAGGTAAAATAAGATGGCTAATACAAAGTATTACGGAACAGGAAGAAGAAAAAAATCTATCGCCAGAGTATATTTAGTACCTGGAACAGGTAAGATTACAATCAATAAAAGAGATATTGATGAATATTTAGGATTAGAGACTTTAAAGGTTATCGTTCGTCAGCCATTAGTTGCAACAGAAACAGCTGATAAATTTGACGTTTTAGTAAACGTTAGAGGTGGCGGATACACAGGACAGGCAGGAGCAATCAGACATGGTATCTCCAGAGCACTGTTACAGGTAGACAACGAATACAGACCAGTTCTTAAGGCTAACGGATTCTTAACTCGTGACCCAAGAATGAAAGAAAGAAAGAAATACGGTCTCAAAGCAGCACGTCGTGCTCCACAGTTCAGCAAGAGATAATTCAACCGAATATCGAAAAAGAGCTATATTCCCCGGAAACATTATGTTTTCGGGGTTTTCTTTATGTTTGAAAACTTTATCAAACACTCTCAAAACACACAAAAAACAACGGTAACTTACAAGTAACTTACAAATTCAAAAATGTTTTTGTTGTGTCTTACATCAGACAATGTTATATAACACAAAAAATAGAAAAATTTTTGATATAAAAGCCTGTAAATAAAAAGTTAAGCATAAATTAGAGAATATTGACAAATGAAGATAAAAATATGGAGAATTTGTAGAAATGATGATAAAATGCATGATGAAAAGGATAATAAACACTTTTATTTGTACACCTCTTATGTTAGGATCAAGATCTAAATGAAGGAGGTAAGCAAAATGACGTTAGTTGAAAAAATATTTAATTGCTTTAAAAATAATGAAAGTTTTTCATTACAGGAAGCTTATGAACAAAATTCTGATAAGCCACGGGAAACTGTTAGAGCACGTATTTATGAGAAAATAGGCGTAAAATTTGAAAGAGTAGAGAAAGGTGTATATCGTACAATTGCCTGTGAAGAGGAACAGTGTGTGTTAATTGAGGGGGATGGAAGGGATTTATCTATGATTGAAGATAATAGTATTGACTGTATATTGACAGATCATCCTTGGTTAGATATGAAATCAAATAAAGGCGGAACAAGAGCTTTTGCCTTATATGATTGTTTTAGATATACGCTGGAAGATTTTATAGAAAAAGCAAGAGTATTAAAAGAAGGATGTTTTTTAGTAGAAGTGTTGCCGGCAGAGAATGAGAATAATTATGAGTATTTGTATCAGATAAAACAATATGCTAAGGAAGCCGGATTTATATATTATTCTAAAGTTCCTTGGAAAAAAGGGACTTTTGTGAGTAATACAGGCAGAAAGGCAAAAAATACACAAGATATAATGATTTTTTCAAAGGGTAAAGCAAGAAGAATGAGAATTGATAAGAAGAAATCGGATAGGACAGGTGAAATACATTATATGAGTGGGTGTAATGGTATGTTACCAACCATGTTTGATGTTCAGCCGGTTTCAAAAAAGAATAGGATACATCAGAGTGAATTGCCAGTGAAATTATGTGAAGAAATATTGGAATATGTTACATATGAAGGTGAAATTGTGTTAGATTCATTTGCAGGAAGCGGAGCAGTAGGTGTAGCTGCTTTGAATAAAAAGCGTAGCTGCATTTTAATCGAAATATTGAAAGAAAATATAGAAAAAATCAAGACACGCTTTAATAGTGTCTTATATCAAACAGTATTGGAGTGATAATTTTGAATTTACAAATGGATGGGGAAAATGTGGAACAATATTCGAGTAACTCACAAAAAATAAGAGTTATAACGGAATCATGGGTTAATAAAAATATGTTTTGCCCATATTGTGGTAATCAATACATATCTCATTTTGAAAATAACAGACCTGTTGCAGATTTTTTCTGTCCGTCTTGTAGTGAGGAATATGAACTAAAAAGCAAAAGTACTACAATCAGCAATAAAGTTAATGATGGGGCATATAATACTATGATAGAAAGAATTACTTCAATCAACAATCCAAATTTTTTCTTTATGCATTATAACAAGTATAATCTTCGAGTTGAGAATTTTGTGATGGTACCTAAATATTTCTTTTCTCCGGAGATAATTGAAAAAAGAAAACCTTTGGCAGAGACAGCAAGACGAGCAGGGTGGATAGGCTGTAATATTTTGTTAAATCGAATTCCAAATGAAGGAAGAGTTTTTATTGTTCAGAATGAGAAAGAAGTACCTATTGAACAGATAATCAATAAGGTACATAAAACAGAGTTTTTACGGGGAAGTAAGCTTGATGCCAGAGGATGGATTTTGGACGTATTGAATTGTGTTAACAAGATGGAAGATACTACATTTACTCTTGAACAAATGTATAGATTTGAAGAATTACTGTCTATTAAACATCCAGAAAATCATCATGTAAAGGATAAAATACGACAGCAGTTACAAATGTTAAGAGATAATGGAATTATAGAATTTATTGGAAGAGGACACTATAGGAAACTTCAGTAATTGTATGCATATTAGCTATTATTGCCAGATAAGAAAGTTAGAGAAGAAACAAGAGATTTTAACAAAGATGTTTGAAAATTCTTTTGACATGTATTCAGAAGAATGTTATTATTATCTTACAAAAGGTGCTACCGATAGACGGTTAGCCCGGTTTATGAATTGATTAAAATAATCGCCTCAGTTTACCAGACCGGGGGCGATTATTTTTTTCGTGATTTATTACCGAGTGTATATCCAAGTCCAAAGCAGCTTAAGCCAAAACTTAAAACTGCAATGAGACCTTCAAGAGTCAACATTGGCATCCCTCCTTTGCAAGATTTCATACAAGATGATTTCTATGTAATCAGAGGGTCACAATCCCTCTGCTGAAGGACTAACCGCCTACCGAATAGGGTAGCACCCAATCCATAATAACAGTAATATGGATATTATGCAACGATAATTCAACCGAATATTGTTCTTTTTGATGTAAAATAAACAATTATTGAAACCTGGTTAACCCTATGATATTATATGTATTGTGAAATGTAATATCAAAATTGTGGAGGTGTACGAAAAATGCCAAAGGGAAAACCAAATAAGCAAACAATAGCTTCAGAAAAATATCAAAAAAAAGCTGGATATATGGTAAAGGGGTTTAAGTTAAAACGTGATATAGTAGAAGAATTTGAGAAGGCTTGTAAAGAAGCAGGAATTAGTCAAGCGGCACAAATAACTAAGATGATGAAAGAGTTTGTAGAGAGAAATGAAAGTATAAAAGATATGTGAGAAGTGTTGGGATAGTTTTTTTCACTTGCAAGATGTGAAGGAATACAACAAAATATCATCTATATCCCATAAAGGAGAACAATTTATGTCAAAAAATAGAAAAATAGTAATTATCGGAGCAGGACATGTAGGCTCCCATTGTGCATATGCTTTGGCAATTCAGGGGATATGTGAGGAAATTGTACTATTAGATGTGGATAACGTGAAGGCAGAAAGTCATGCCATGGATGTTGCAGACTGTGTATGTTTTTTGGGAAGTTCTGTGATTGTGCGAACAGGAGCGTATGAAGACTGCAAAGATGCAGATATTGTGGTGATTAGCGCAGGCGTGCCAAGACTTCCGGGACAGACCCGATTAGATACCTTGGGAGCTTCCATGGAGTGTATGAAAGAGATTTTGTCCCATTTGAAAAAGATAGAGATTCCGGGCATTATCATTACCATATCCAATCCGGCAGATATCATTGCCAATTATATTCGAAAAGAAATGGGGCTTCCAAGAAACCGGGTATTTAGTACGGGAACATCCCTTGATACTGCAAGAATGAAAAGAACTGTGGGAGATTTGTGCAAGGTAGATACTCACAGTGTGGTAGGTTTTGTGTTGGGAGAACATGGAGATTCCTCTATGATACCATTTTCACATCTTACCATATGCGGAAAAGACTATAAGGAACTCAAACAAGAGGATGCAACACGGTATGGTGCACTTTTGGAAGAAAAAATATTAGAGAGAACTCATTTAAGAGGAATGGATATTATCAATGGAAAGGGTTCCACAGAATTTGGAATCGGTTATGTGCTGGCAGATATGGCAAAGGCAGTATTGCTAGATGAACACAGAGTACTTCCTGCATCCGTACTTTTAGAAGGAGAATACGGACAAAAAGGTGTACATGCAGGCGTTCCTTGTGTAATTGGAAGAAGCGGAATAGAGCAGGTGATTCAGTTGAAGCTGACAGAAGAAGAACAAGCACAGTTTGAAGCATCCTGCAATATTATCCGAAAATACATGGAAAATGAAATAGAAGCGAGGTAAGAAAATGAAATATAAAACAACAGACGAATGGAATAACTTTTCTTTTACAGATGCATACGTTGGGGATATTCAGGCAACCAGTGGATTTTTTCATATGGAGCTTGATAATGTAAAAATACTTTCGGAAAACTCCTGTAATCGAGATATACGAAAAATGCGTACCAATGGATTGGTATTAAAGTTGGAAGATTACAAGATAGTATCATTCATTGAAGAAGGATATAAGTTATACGATGCAAACGGAAAGCCTATGAAGGTGGTTGAAGACACTGTGATTGAGGAAAAAGATTATAACTCAGGACTGAAAGAGCTGGTAGAAGGCGTTATTTATACCTTAGAAAAAGCGGAAGATACTTATATTTTTTCCATAGATGCAGTAAACGAAAGAACTTATGAGTTAAAAGTGCAGGCAAGTCATGACGTAGAAGAGTGGGAGCGTTTCTTTAACTTAGAATCATAAAAAATTATTTTGTAAAAAAGTTTTTATATAATGCAACATTTCTGATATAACAAAAGTGTTATAGTTAGAGAACAAGTTAACAGGAAACATTTAGAAGGAAAACTAGGAGGAAAATATGAATAATAATAAGTGTGGATTTGGAATTGCATCTTTGGTAGTGGGAATAGCATCTGCTACGATATTGTTTATAGGAGGTTCTGTTTTAGGGCTTCTTGGATTGATTTTTGGAATCGTAGCTTTAAGACGTAAGGAGTGCAATAAGGGGTTTGCCATTGGCGGAATTGTAACATCATGTATCGGTATGATATTTGGAATTCTAGTAATTATCGGTTGTGTGTTTTATCAGGATGAGATACAGGAATTGGGACGTGAAATTTTTGGTGAAACACAGGAATATGATGAAGACAGTAGCAGATATAAAGATGTAGAGGATGGGAAGAAAAACTCTAGAAAAGACAAGAAAAAAGACCAGGATAGCGAGGATTGGGATAGCGATATTGACTGGGATGATGATGACTGGGATAGCGATATCGACTGGGATGATGATGACTGGGATAGTGATATTGACTTAGATGACGATGACTGGACAACAGACGATTCTAACAAATCCCAAAATTATTATGGTACAGATGCATTTGCCGGAAACAGTTATTCTGCTGGTGATGATTCCGTTATTTATTTCCAAACCGATGGTACATTTGAATGGTATTTATCAGCGGATGATACCAGTGCCAATTATTATAATGGTACTTATGAGGTGTATACAGGAGAAGATGCATTGGAGTATATAACCGTAGATTTGTCTGATTACGGTGTGACAGTGGATGAAATGTATGAGTTTTTTGTGCAAAATGCAGATAACGAGTTTTACCAGATGTCCAATTTATGTTGTGTAGTATTACATAATGATGAGAGAATGATGGATGGAAAGTTAGAAAGTATGGGAAAAGACACCTATTATATGGGATTTTATCAGGATGGATATTATGATGCAGCCAATATGGATACTGGTAATTATGCACAATTTACAATGAGATAAGAGATTCCCCTCAAGATAAGGGCAAAAAGTAGTTGACATACCCTTATTTTGAGGGGATATTAGTATAAGGACTTATTTTAAATGCATGTGACAATAAAAGCGAAGGAGGTCCAAACGTGAAAAGCACAGTGATTTTCGATTTAGATGGAACCTTAATTGATACAGAAAAATACTTTAAAGTATTTTGGCAAAAAGCAGCAGAGAAAAATGGTTATGCAATGAGTGAGGAGCAGGCATTGCAGTTGCGAAGTCTTGGAAGGCCTTATGCACCAGAATTGTTGAAGAAATGGTTTGGTGCAGACTTTGATTACATAAAGGTTCGGGACGATAGACGAGAAATGATGCAGGAGCATTTAAAACAGGTAGGATTAGAGAAAAAGCCCGGGGCAGAACAGGCATTAGAACAGTTGAAAAAACGGGGATGTCGCATTGCACTTGCAACAGCAACGCCTACAGAGCGGGCAAAAGAGCAATTAGAACAAGTGGAACTTCTTACATATTTTGATGAAATTGTAAGTGCAGTTCAGGTAGAACATGGAAAACCTGCACCGGATGTTTATTTGTATGCCTGTGAAAAGCTTGGAGTCAAGCCACAGGAGGCATATGCTGTGGAAGATTCACCTAATGGAGCAATGTCAGCAATTACAGCAGGGTTAAAGGTTATTTTTGTTCCGGATCAGACACAGCCGGATGCAGAGCTGTATGAGCAGATTTATGCATGTATTCCTAATTTATTGCAGTTAGTGGATGTGGTAGAGTGACGAAGATGAAAAGTGAGCAAATATATGAAAAAGAAATTAGTTTTAGCCAGTAAAATAGCATTTGGAGTATTTTTACTCTTACTTTTGGGAGTATGTATGATAATGGCATATGGAACAGAGGGAAAGACATCAACATGGTTTGCTTTTGTGCTGATTCCATTTGTAATCGCAATGATAGTGAACGGAATTCTTTTCGTCATTGAATTCGTACTGGAGGTACGGGAACTTTGGAAGGATAATGGAATATTAGGTATAGTGCGTATTCTGATAGAAGGAATGATTGCTATACTGGTATTTATGGGATGTGATTTCCTTATGGATGGAAGCGTGGAAAGAATTCGAAGCTATGTGATATATGGTGTTGTTTTAGTGATTATGATGAGTGTTATAAATTATTGGAAGAGAGTAAAAAAAGAGAGATTTTGATAATTTTTGTATGAAAGTTGTAACAGAAAATATTGACGCAAAAATACAAATAGACTACAATAAAAATTGTATATATATTTTATGTTAGTGAGAGGGGGGAAAGCAATGGGTGAAATCAAAGTAGCTAAGAGTGGATTCCAGACAGCAAAAGTACGACAGAGAGCGGCTATGAACGAACTTCAGACAATCTATAAAGAACAAAAAAAGATGTTTGAAAATCTGAAGGGCAACTGGAGTGGAAAAAGCGCAAGAGCTTTTGCGAACGGAAGTAGAGAACTCTTGTGTGAGAATTTAATGGCGCAATTGGCATTAAAAGATTTGAATCGAAAAACAGCATTTGCAGAGTTTACATTTAAAGATGCAGATCAAACTTTGAAGAAAAACATTGAAAAGAAATAAGGAGGAGTATAAAATGAGTTGCCGTTGTTCGGAAATAAGTAGGTGTAATAGGGATATTACCACATTAGGTCAGATGATTCATCAGTTGACACTATTAAGATCAGAAGATGCGAAGGTAAAGGGCGAATTAGAGAAGCTTGGAGATGCAAGTTATACTGCAATTACACCAAGAAATATTCTTAGTCTGGTATCTTACGAAGAAAAATTAAATGATCCAATCAGTCGGTTACGAAAGAGTATGTTGGGAGATTGTATCGATGAAAAGAGACGTTTAGAAGGTATTTGCAAAAGTATGCAAAACGAAGATAACGCTTATCATAAAGAAGAGGAAGAGAAAAAGAAGAATAATCAATAAGGGAGAAAAAAATGAAAAAATTTTCTATTGACATGTCTGTGCTCCGGACAACAATTAATGAATTGGAGCAGTCTATAAAGCAGATTAATACACTGAAGAAAAAAGTAGTACAGGCTAACCTGGAATTAACAGAGAGTCAGTGGTCAGGAAAATCTGCAAAGAAATTTCAGAAAAACAGTTCAAAGTGGCGTAATAATTTCCAAGAACATATTGAAAATCTGAATAAAATGCAAGAAACGTTAAAAGAACAGGTGTTGCCAAAGGTATTGAATTTGAATAATCAGGCAAATGCCATGTCTATTTGTGTGGGCGGAAGTGCCAGAAGTTATAGCGAATTAGGAAAGGTTACTTTGGATTGGAACAGTAAAACAGAGGTATGCAATCTGTGTGATAAGATTATTGTAGAGTATGAAACCTATGTAAATCAGCTATCACAGTTGAAAACATTGAATGGAAAGTTGTGTTATACAGGATTTTCCGTGGCTTCTGAGGCTGAAAGTGCAATTACTGAAATCCACAATGTACAGCATATGTTGCGCTCATTAAAAAGTGCTATGAATACTTACCAAAATAGTGTGGAAGAATTAGAGTCTACTATGGTAGCCGCAATGGAAGAAATTGAGATGCCACAAGAATGGGCAAAGGGCGCGAATTTGTTGTTGAGTCGATTAACAATTGCTTGTGGAGATTTGAATATAACAAAGCTTTTAAAAGAATTAATTAAGATGCTAAAGGGATTTCGACATGATTGTTGTGATTATGGCGGAGACCCAATTAATCTTGCAACCGGAAATTTTGCTTATCACAGAGAATATTTACAGCAAAAGGGATTATATCCCATGGAGTTTTCTATGGTGTATAACTCTGTGGAACGACAGGATGGTGCATTAGGAAACGGCTGGGTACATAATTATCAGATTTATTTGATAAAAAATCCACAAAGTGTAGTATTACATTGGTCAGATGGACGGGAAGAGACTTTTATCCGAGAAGGGGAAGGACAATATTCTCATATCACCGGGAAAGGTGATACCCTGATGGAAATAGTAGAAGGGATGGTTTATAAGACTGAGCTTGGTGTAAAGTATACTTTTGATAATGAAGGAAGAAATACCAAAATAGAAGACAGTAATGATAACTGGCTGAAGCTTTCTTATGATTTTGCAGGAAGATTAGCAGAAGTGAAAAGTATATCCGGAGAGACCTTGCGATATGCATATAATGAAGAAGGTTTTATATCAGAAGTATCTGACGGTGCAGGTCGAATCGTACGACTTTTCTATACAGAAGGGTATCTGACAAAGGTAAGTGATGAGGAAAACAATACTTTCCGCTATGCTTACGATGCCAACGGAGCATTAAGCGAAATTATCAATGGTAGAAATATTCAGAGTCTTGGAAATGAATATGATGCCCAGGGACGTGTCATTAAGCAAAGCTATCCGGATGGCGGATGCATGAAGTTAGAATATGATGACGAGAATAGAATTGTCCGTGTTACAGAACAAAATGGAAATGAAGTAGCGTATGTGCATGATGAATGTTTCCGAAGCGTAGAAACCATTTTTACAGACGGAAAGGTGCAGTATGCGTATAATGATAGAAATCAAAAAACGCAGGTTATAGATAAAAGAGGATATAAGACCACTTATGATTATGACAATGCCGGAAATCTTTCCATGGTAGTAAATCCTATGGGTGAAAAGCTGGAAATGACCTATAATGCGATGCATTTGATGACAGGAGTCAAAATATGTGACGAGGAATTTTTGCATAGTCAGTATGACCTGAGAGGAAATTTGGTTTGCAGAAAAGATGCACTGGGAAGAGAATATCGGATATCCTATAGTAAAAGCGGAAAGCCAATTAAGGTAAAACAGCCGGATGGAAGTAAGATTGCGCTTACCTATGATGAGCATGGAAACGTCAGCTCCATTCAGGAACCTTTAGGTGGAGAAGTACATTATGAGTATAATGAATTAGGACAGGTAACCGCCACCACAGATGGAAATGGAAATCGTACCGAGTATGCGTATAATCAACGTGGACATATTGTTGCCATAACCAATGCAGAGGGAAATACAAAGCATATCCAGTACAATGAGGCAGGAAAAGTAACCTGTATTGAAAATTTCGATGGAAGTAAAATTCAGTGCGAATATAATGAGATTAATAAACCTTGCAAAATAATTGATCCGGAAGGAAATGTGACACAATTTGAATATGATAGCATGTGGAATATGACTTGCCGGACAGAAGCCAATGGTTCAAAGACAAGGTTTTTCTATAACAAGCTGAATCAGTTAGAACGTATTGTAAATGCAAAGGGTGCAGAGATACGTTATGAATATGATCCCAATGGAAATAAAGTGGGAGTTGTAGATTCCAATGGCAGCAATGTAAAAATGGAATATGATGCATTGAATCGTTTGATTGCATTGACAGATGCAGATGGAGCAGTAAGTCATATGGCATACAACCAATTTGGTCAGCAGATAAAAACCATAGATGCAATGGGAAATGTACGAAGAAATGTATATGATAAAGCAGGACAAAAGATTGCAGCAATAGATGCCAGAGGAAATAAGACTACTTATGAATACAATGCATTAGGAAAAATCAGTCGTATAATCGATGCAGCAGGTCAGGCGATAGCTTACGAATATTTACCGGGAGGACTGTTGGAAAAGGTAATCTATGAAAACGGAACTTCTATAAGCTATACATATGATAAAAACCGCAACGTTAAGAGTCGTACCAATCAGGAAGGCTATACCTTCTATTATACCTACGATTCTATGAACCGTATTATTGAGATAGCAAGCAGTGACGGACAGCATAAGCAATATAGTTACAATCCGTTGGGAAAAGTAAGTTCCGCAACAGATGGCAATGGAAATACAACCAAATACTTTTATTCTCCGGCAGGACATCTGATTCGCGTAGAAGATGCCCTTGGAAACAGTACACATTATAGCTATGACGAGATAGGAAATTTGTCAGAAATTTCACAATGTGGACTGGAACCGGAACTGACAGAGGCTTGCAAACAGAATGAAAGAAACCAGAGTCACCACTTTGTACAGTATCAACGTGATATTTTAGGACATATTGAAACAGTTACCGATGCCCTTGGAAATCAGGAACATTATACTTACAACGAGATGGGATATTTGGTAGAAAAACAGGATAAAGAAGGATTTGTCACTACCTTCGGTTACACAAAGGGAGGCAAGTTATCTGAAATCCAATATGCAGATGGAAATTCTGTAAAATTAAGTTATAATCCATTAAAACAGTTAGTAGAAATTCAGGATTGGCTTGGAACTACCAAGGTTGAAGTGGACGAACTGGGAAGAGCCGAAAAAGTTACAGATACCAAAGGAAGAGAAGTACATTATAAACGTGATGCATTTGGAAATTGTGTGGAAATGCAATATCCGGATGGAAAGACAGTAGAGTATGGATATGACCAGTGGAGACGTTTGACTTCGTTAAAAGATGAACACGGTGAATTCCATTATAGTTACGATAATAACAACAGATTGTGCGAAAAGGTATTTCCAAATGGAATGAAGACCAATTATACCTATGGCATAGACGGAATGATACAACAGTTGTCACATTGGGACAAAGAGGGCTTATTAGAGGATTACAAGTATCAGTATGATACGGTTGGAAATCGAGTAGGCATTCAGCGTGAGCGCAGAGGATTGCCGGAGGAAAGCGGTAGTTACCATTATGGATATGATGCATTAAATCGTTTGATTGCAGTAGAAAAAGAAGGAACACTTTTACGCAGTTATGGATATGATGCATATGGAAATCGTAGCTTCATGGAAAAAGAAGGACAAAGAACCGAATATTTCTACAATGAGGCCCAACAACTGATGCAATCAGTAACAAATGGCAGTCAGACAGAGTATGCGTATGATAAGCGAGGAAATCTGATTCAGATGCTGGAAAATGGTGTACAGAGTCATGGATATGAATATGATTGTCGTAACCAGATGTACCAGGCATTTGATGATGCCGGAAGAAGGTCAGTTTATACTTATAACGGACTTGGAATGCGTGTGGAGGAGCAGAGATTTGCGGGAGAAAATCCGCTGAAAACGGTGGAATTTGTTTTAAATCAGACCAGACGTTATCACAATCTGTTACAACAGGTAGAAGATGGAAACACCAGAGACTTTTTGTGGGATGGAAATGTAGTAGGTGAAACAAGCAAAGAGGATACATACTACTATTTACAAGATGAAATGGGAAGTCCGGTGCGTTATCTGAATGCAGATGGTGATGTGAAGGAAAATTACGCTTTCGATGAATTTGGAAATGATTTGTACCGGAAAAAGGAACAGTTACAGCCATTTGGTTATACGGGATATTATCAGGATATGACGGCTGGCACTTGGTTTGCTCAGGCGCGAGAATATATGCCGCAAACAGGAAGATTTGCAGCACGAGATAAAGTGAAGGGAATGCCGATAGCTCCGTATACGTTAAATGAATATAACTATTGTTGGAACCGTCCATTAGCATTTGTGGATTATGATGGAGCATTTCCAAGTCTTGAGGAGATAACAGGCTCCATAGAAGCAGGAGTCCAGGAAATGGGCGATTGGTTGGATGAGCAGATAGCTAATATCGGACCAACAGCAGATGCGGCTACTGCAGGATTTTTTACAGCTACGGATTATGTTTGGGAACATTATATTCCGAATCCAATAAAAGAAGACCTAGCAGATAAAGGTCGAGAGAAAATAGGAAAACTCCGTGATTTCGTGGAAAAAGACAGATTTTTTGGAATAGATATTAGTGATGTTATGGCATTTGCGTCCATGACTCCTATCGGAGAAACGTTCTTAGATGCTTTTTCTTTCACAAGAACTAAAGATGGCGTATATCATTCAGATAGAGAGTGTTGGCAACAGTATTTTGGTTATAATGATGTTTATGATTATGCATTTGGTGCAGCTACTTCAATGAAACCGAAGAAATATCAGTTTCAGATAAAAGACGGAACTACTTACACTATTTGGATGTGGAAAGGTGATTACTTAAATCTTGGAGCAGGATGCGAAACAGGAATTTATGTAGGAGATGGATTCCATGTGGAATGTGGAACAGGTACAAACCTTCATATGACATTGAATCTTTATGACAAGAGAACTGGAAAGAAGATATTTGAGTATGATCCGGATGAACCACAGTGGTGGATTACCGGATTTAATCCAAAGTTCCAGGACATGGATAGTGATAATTTGGATGTTCATGGAAGTATTGATTTTTCTGATGAACCGGAATTGTGGGAAGCATTTTTCAATAAGTATAAAAGAACAGAAGGATGGTGTTTTGATGAAGATAAAAAAATCGCGTACTATCACTGGTAAAAAGAACTGGATGTTAATGGTGCTTGGATGTGTATTGGCATTTCAGTTAGTTGGATGTGGTTCCAAAAACAAAACAGCCAGCGAATATAGAGCAAAGGTTTTAAAAGAAGATAACGATATGGCAGAGGATATGAAAAACTCTGTCATCGATGCCTTAGAGAAGCAGGATGCAGAAGCACTAAAAGGATTGTTTTCTAAGTATGCATTGGAAAATGCCGAAGATTTGGATGGAAAAATAGAACAACTAATGGCGTTTTATTCCGGAAGTGATAAGTCATCCATAGAAGGCGGAATGGCAAGTTCAGAAGGAGGAAAAAACTATAAAGAGTGGATATTAAACAGCACCTATACACTGGAAAATAATGGACAAAAATATGAAATGTGTATTGTAACAATTCCTCTGGATGAGAAAGAACCGGATAAGGAAGGACTGTATTTGGTAGAAGTTATGACAGAAGATGCAGAACCGGAAGATTTCAAGTGGAGAAATGAAGATGATGACCCGGGAATCTATGTATTAGACCCACAGGAAAAACACTGGTAAAAGAATAAAGGTTTCCTCGGACAGTGCTCCTCATACCTTGACAAATATAAGCCCACTTAGTAAAATGAAATAGCAAAGTTAGATATATATAACTCTGATTAAAATCAATAAATACATAAGATGGAGTTGTATGGAAAAGGAGAACAAGAGGGAACCATGGAGAATCATATTTATACACCGGCACAGGTATTAGAGCTAAACATGCAGGCTGGCGAGAAGAAAGTTGTATTACCTGTGATTCGGTGTATTTTGCTCGGAATGATGGCGGGTGCGTTTATTGCCTTTGGCGCAGCAACCAGTAGTGCAACAGTACATCATATTGCAAATCAAGGAGTCGCAAAGGCATTAGCAGGTGCGATTTTCCCAGTAGGGCTTATGATGATTGTGTTAGTAGGCGGAGAATTATTTACAGGGGATTGCCTGATGATTGCCGGAGTAATGGACAAGCGCTTTGGTGTTGGTAAAATGGTAAAAGTTTTGGCAATGGTATGGATTAGCAACCTGATAGGGGCAGTTATCATTGCGGGCTTAACAGCTTACAGTGGCTTATTTGATTATAGTAATGGTGGTTTGGGTGCATTTATGATTAAGACCGCATATGGAAAGTGCACCATAGCACCAATGAAGGCAGTATGCTCAGGTATATTATGTAATATCATTGTATGTTGTGCAGTGTTAATGGCAACTGTAGCAAAGGATGCAGCAGGAAAAATAGCAGCAATATTTTTCCCGATTATGGCATTTGTCATTGGCGGATGGGAACACTGTGTTGCAAATATGTTTTATATTCCGGCAGGAATTTTTGCGGCAATGAGTGACAATTATGTGGCACAGGCAGAAGAATTATATGGACTTAGTGTCCAGCAAATTAGCAGTCATGTAAATGTGGCAGGATTTTTAGCAAATGTAATACCGGTTACCATTGGAAATATATTGGGTGGTATGGTATTTGTAGCATTGCCGCTTTATGTGATACATAAACAGAAGAAACTATAAGTTAATACGAGTAGTTTCTCCCTGAATCAGCAGGGGCAGTGTGGTAAAACTTTGAATTTGCAGGTCATGGTTGGCAAGTTTATGAAGAACCATCATACCGGCTTGTCTACCCATGTCATACATATTGATATCAATTACCGTTGGACGTGGGTCAATGATTGCAGAATAAGGATAGACGTCAAAAGTTAAAAAAGCAATATCGTCGGGAACACGAAGCCCGGATTTTTCAATAGCCTTGGATACTCCCAAGGCTATCATATTATTTTCACATACAATCGCTCTTGGTGGATGAGGGGATTCTAACAAGGAAAGGGTAGCGTGAAAACTTTCTGCAATACTGGAATCCGTATAGAGAATGTGTTCCTCTGATACTTGATAGCCGTATTTGTGCATTAATCCTAAGAAACCTTTTTGGCGTTGTGCAGAAATAATGTCAGTGCGTTTTCCACCAATAAAAGCGGTATCGGTGTAACCACAGGCAATCATGTGCTCGGCAGCAAATTCGCCGGCAAGGGTATGATTGGTGTCAATCCAACAAAGTTGATTAGAAAAGTTTGGGTGCCCGATGACGATGTGAGGATATTTTTCTTTGATGAAAAGTTGAGCGGTTTCTTCACTGATGGCAGAACCATGTACCACAATAGCATCTGCACATTTTTGAGAGATTACCCGAGCAACTGTTTCACCAGGATAAGACTCGTTGGAAGTGTTTACCAGAGTCATAGAATAGCTGGTCTCTGCCAGCGCATTTTGTACACCGCACATGATATCAAACATATGTGGATTTTTGTAGGCCTCATTCTGGGTTAAGGCAGTAAGGAATACAATGTTCATAGTATTTTGTCTTGCAAAGTTTACTGCACGGGCATTTGGGGTGTAATTTAATTTTTTAATAGCGGCTTGTACTTTTTCCTTGGTAGCAGGAGAAATAGTAGTCCACCCGTTTAGCACCTTAGAAACAGTGGAGATAGAAACGCCGGCTTCTTTTGCTACATCACTAATGGTAATCGCCATAGAAAAACCTCCTAAATAGTAAGACTAGAATATTGAACAAATCTAACTAAATAGTATAGCGCTTTCCTAACAAAGTCAATATTTTCTTTTTGAAAAAATTGACTTTATAGGCATTTATAGCAATAATAATATCAGAAGCAAGCTTCAAATAATTAAAAATAAGGAAAACGATTTCCTAAAGGAGGAAGAAATATGAAACGATTTTTATGTTGTTTATTATGTGGGTGCATGACTTTGGGATTGTTGTCTGGTTGTGGAAATAACAAAGACGAAGGCACAAAAGAGACAGGAGATAAAAAAGGAACAGGAAAGCAGGAAACGCAGGGGGATGCAGAAACCGTTGTTATCTGGCATGATGGTGATGAGGGCATTATGGACACCATTGCACACTGTGTAAATGAAGAATTAAAAGATGAGAATATTCAGGTGACGTTTGAGAAAAAGAGTGGTTTAACAGACCAGTTACAATTATATGGAAATGATGAAGCAAATGGACCGGATATGTATTTTTATGCACATGATTCCTTAGGAATGTTAGCAGAAATGGGAATTTTAGCACCAATTACAGATTTGATTTCTGAAAGTGATGAGGCAGATATGCTTCCAATGACATTAAAGGCAGGAACCTATAAAGATACTCAGTATATGCTTCCAGTATATTTTGAAACATTACTCTTTATGTATAATAAAGATTTGTGGGAAGGTGAAGTACCAAGTACCACAGATGAGTTATTAGCTTATATGGAACAACATACTGATACAAATGCAGGAACCTATGCAGTGGTAAATCAGCATTCCACCGCATACAATGTAGCTCCGATTATTAATGGATTTGGCGGATATATTATCAATGATTCCGCAGAACCGGGATTAGATAAACAGGAAACCAAGGATGCAATTGCTTATAATAAAAAATTTGCAGCATTACAGGCAGACGGAGATTATAATACAGTAACCACATTATTTAATGATGGAAAAGCAGAAGCCATAGTAGGTGGTCCATGGTTGGTGACAGGAATTAAGGATGCAGGTATTAATCTTGGAATTAAATCCTTGTCAGAGTTTACTTTACCAAACGGAGAAAAACTGGCACCTTATTCCGGAGTACAGGGGGTAGGTGTAATGAAATATGCAGCAGAAAATAAAAAAGAAGCCATTACAAGTGTTTTAAAAGCAATGGCAAGTGAACAGGTAGGAATTGATTTGGCAGTAAATGCAAATTGTGCACCTGCAAACCAAAAGGCTTACGAGGATGCGCAGGTATCTTCTGATGAAATGATAAGTGCCATGAAGACTACTGCGGATACCGCGCAGCCAATGCCGAATATTCCACAGATGAGTGTAATGTGGGGACCGGCAGAATCATTACTTGCAGCAGTAAATAAGTCAGGTGATGATGTAGAAAAGGCAGCGGAGCAGTACCAGAAGGAGGCAGAATCTGCGATTGCAGATATGCAGTAAAGGAATGATGTAACAGATGAAAAGAAAGAAGAAAGCAGCATGGCTGTATTTGACACCAGCACTAATTTTAATTGGGCTTATCATTGTATTTCCGATTTTGTATACCGGATATATTTCTCTCACCAATATGAACTTGTTTCATTGGAATAATTACAGCTTTGTGGGATTGGAAAATTATAAAAGAGCATTTGCAAAGGCTGATTCCGGCTTTTTGGCGGCCATAGGAGTAACCCTCCTGTGGACGCTGGTAAACATGGTGTTGCAGGTGGTAATTGCCTACTTTATAGCACTTGGTCTGAATGTAAAAGGATTGAAAGCAAATCGCGTATACAAGACTTTGTTGATGTTTCCATGGGCAATGCCAGCCTATGTATCCATTTTGCTATGGCGAGTTTGCATGTATAATACAGAGTTTGGACTTTTGAATCAGATTTTGGAAAAACTGGGATTGGAAAAGTTGAACTATTTATCTTCTAATGTTCCGGCATTCGTTTCTTGTACCATATTAAATTTGTGGATGGCACTGCCTTTTATGATTATGATGATTGATGGTGCATTACAGAGTGTGGATAGAAGTTTTTATGAGAGTGCAAGATTAGATGGAGCAGGATTTTGGAAGCGAAATATATACATTACCATTCCATGTATTAAACCGATTTTAGCCCCGGCAGTAGTGATGACAACATTTACGACATTTAAGCAGTTTGATATTGTATATTTGCTCACGATGCAAAAGGGAGCACTGTCAGGAGCATCCTTACAGACGATTATTACATATGCACATCAAAATGCATTTGTATCTAACAATTACGGATTGTCTTCAGCAGTATCTATGTTGATATTTGTGCTGATTATTATTTTTTCCTTGTATACAAATAGAGGACTGAAGGAGGAGAACCAATGAAGCAGAAAAAAGTAAAAAATACCTTGAAGCTTACCGTACTGAATGTCATTTTTATTCTTATCTGCCTGATTTGTCTGGTGCCGATTCTTTATGCCCTTTCTTTGTCCTTTAGTGGAAGTAGTAGTGCATTGTCTTCGGACTTTCATTTAATACCGCAGGATTTTACATGGAAAAATTATCAGGCAGTTTTTACAGAAAAACCATTTTTAATATGGTTAAAAAATTCTGTGATTTTAAGTATCGGAACCATGGTAATTGCTATGGGATTTGCAGTGACAGCAGCATATGCAGTTTCACGTTATCGATTTAAGGGAAGACATGGGTTAATGATGACATTGTTAATGTTAAATGCATTTCCACAGATATTGTCCATGTTTGCAATCTTTCGACTATTTAAGACTATGAATTTGTTAAACTCCAGAACCGGGTTGATATTGGTATATGCAGGCTCTATGTGTATTTTTGCCATATGGAATATGAAAGGATACTTTGATACTATTCCGGAAGAAATTGAAGAGGCAGCGAAAATAGATGGTGCCGGAGATGCTCGCATTATGGCAAAAATCGTACTTCCTCTGGCAAGACCTGCAATTATCGTAACAGCCGTTATGGTATTGATTTTCGTATGGAATGAATATTTATTTGCGACAACTTTTATGTTGAAGGAAGAAAGTTATACGTTGGCAGGAGGCTTGTATCAGCTTCAGGCAAGCGATTATAGCAGGAGCTGGCCATTATTTACGGCAGCAGCCGTTATGGTATCGGTGCCAATTTTGATTATTTTCTTCTGTATACAAAAATATATGGTATCAGGGCTTACCGCAGGTGGTGTAAAAGGCTAACAAGGAGGAATTATGCAGTTACAGGCAGTTTTACATGTCCCATTGTCAAACTATGCCTTTGCAGCGAATGAGAAGTGTTTAGTAATACGACTTAGAACCGCAAAGGATGATATAGAAACATGTTGGTTGTACTATGGAGATCGGGTATGCGAAAAAGACCCGATTGATGTGACAAAAATAAAAATGAAAAAAATTGCTTCCGATGAGTTGTTTGATTACTATGAAGCAGTGATAGAAGATAACTATACCAGAGTGTGTTACTACTTTGGATTAGAAGATGGAAAAAACCACATTTTTTACAGTGGATATGGGTTTAGTGAAGAAATGAAATGCTCCAGGACCCAGTATTTTCAGTTTCCCTATATCCGAAGAGAGGATATTCCTAAGATCCCGGATTGGGCGAAAGAAATGGTGATGTATCATATTTTTCCAGACAGCTTTGCAACAGAAAAAAATGCCATATCAGGAAAGGAACGTTGCATTGAAAAAGAGGGAAAGGTTTATAAAAGCCATCAAGGTGGAACGTTGAAAGGAATATTGGATTCTGTGGATTATATAGCAGAACTTGGAGTAAATTGTGTATATCTCAATCCGATTTTTGCAGCAGAGTCTTATCATAAATATGATACAATTGATTATTTTCGGATAGACCCATGTTTTGGAACATTGGAAGAGTTTAAGGAATTAGTGAAAACATTTCATGAAAAGGGAATTCGCATTATATTAGATGGTGTATTTAACCACTGTGGAGCTGGATTTTTTGCCTTTCAGGATGTGTTAGAAAATGGAATAAATTCACCCTACAAAGACTGGTTTTATCAAATGGAATTTCCGGTACATTTTGAAAGACCACTGAATTATGAAGCATTTGCCTATGTAAAGGAAATGCCAAAGCTTAATACAGGAAATCCACAAGTGGTAGAGTATTTCAAAAAAGTTGGTACCTGGTGGATAAAGGAGACAGGAATTGACGGTTGGAGACTGGACGTGGCAAATGAAATTAACCATGATTTTTGGCGAGAATTTCGGAAGGCAGTTCGTGAAGTGAAGCCGGATGCCATATTGATTGGAGAAATTTGGGAAGATTCTGAGGTGTGGTTACTGGGAGATCAATTTGATTCTACTATGAACTATACATTTTCCTATATTTGTCGTGAATTTTTTGCAGAACACAGTATTTCCCTAAGAGAGTTTGATGAAAAAATCAATCGAATGATTTTGCGTTATTCCATGCCGGTTAGTTTGGCGCAGATGAATTTTTTAGATACGCATGATGTACCAAGATTTTTATCGTATTGCAAAAATGGAGAGAGGGATTTGAGACAGGCAGTGTTTTTTATGATGATGTGTGTGGGAATTCCTTCTGTATTTTATGGTGATGAACAGTTGATTACCGGAGTAACAGAACCGGAGTATCGAAAGCCTATGCCATGGGAAAATAGGAATCTGTCTATGGAAGCATTTTTTAAAAAATGGATTAAGATACGAAGAAAATTCCCGGCGTTACAAGAAGGTAGTTATGAGACAGCAGTGGTAGAAGAAAAAAGTGGAATTTATGGATTTTACCGTAGTACAAAGGGGCAACGGCTATTGGTTATTATAAATACCGGTATCAGACCTCAGACCATAACATTACCGGAAAAGTTTCAAACATATTTAGATATTGAGACAGGAATAAAATGTGAAAAAAAAGAAATAATAATACCAGAAGGTACGGGAAAAGTATTTGAGGCTATTTAGAAAGCCCTTGACAGAAAAAAGAAACGTGCCTATAATGAGTATGTTTTAGCGAAGGTGCTTTATTTGTGCCTTCGCTTTTTTTCAATAGGAAATTGCGTCCTATTGTATAAAAAGCGCTCCACTAAGGAAACGCAGTATAAGTGTAATACAGTAAAAAAGCAGAAAGGGATTGGTATTATGAAAATCACAAAAAGAAAAGTTGCAATTGTTGGATGTGGGTTGGTAGGAAGCAGCACGGCATTTAGTCTCGTTACTCAGGGTGTATGCGATGAAGTAATGATGATTGATATAAATAAAGAACGAGCATACGGTGAGATGTTGGATTTAAAGGATAGCATTGAATATCTGAATCGTAATGTAATGGTTTGCACAGGAGATTATAAGGACTGTGGAGATATGGATATTGTAGTGATTACAGCGGGGGCACCACCAAAACAGGGACAGACCAGACTGGATACACTGGAATTATCAGCAAAGATTTGCAAGTCCATTGTAGAGCCCATTATGGAAAGCGGATTTGATGGTATCTTTATTGTAATTTCTAATCCGGTAGATATGATTGCACATTATGTTTATAAGTTATCAGGACTTCCGAAAAATCAGGTAATTGGAACAGGAACTGCTATTGACTCCGCAAGACTGCAAAATTACATTGCGCAGTTGGTAAATGTAGATCCAAGAAGTGTACATGCTTATTCTATGGGAGAACATGGAGATTCTCAGATGGTGCCATGGTCGACGGTAACCGTAGGAGGCAAGCCTTTCTATGATGTAATTGCGGATAATAAAGAAACGATTGGTGAGGTAGATTTAGACGATTTGGTCTATAAGACATCCCAAAAAGGTTGGGAGATTCTAAATCGAAAGGGAACTACTTACTATGGAATTGCAACTGCCTGTGTAGGTGTGATTAAGGCAATCTTAAATGATGAAAACTGCATTATTCCGGTATCGACACTGTTGGAAGGAGAATATGGAGAAACAGACGTATATGCCGGAGTACCGGTGGTTTTAAATCGAAGTGGCGCATATGATGTATTAGAGATTCATATGACTCCGGGAGAACTGGCAAGATTCAAAGAATCTACCAGTGTCATCCGAGAGTATACAAAGAAAATTATGGAGTATGATATCTAATCAGGCATTTGCAGATAATTCTTTTTGGGTATGCAGGCGGAATACAATTCCTACAATTACCAGTATCAGCTGAACGGTAGGCATGGTATACCATACCCCATTTAAGCCAAGGAAAAGTGGCAACACAAAAATAAAGGTTATGGTAAGAACAACTTCACCGTACACCATAATGGAAGATAAGGTAGTGCGGTTGGTTGCATAAAGGTAAGAAACGGTACTTTTCGTAAAACCATACATGAGCATAACGATACCAAAGGCAGGTGCTGCCTGTGCGATGACCATTGCCGTTGCTTTAGAGGTTCCGTAAATTACAGGAATAACATCTCGAAACAGGTAAATAAAGGTACCGCCTACAATACCGAAAGAAAATGCCAATAGGAATGTCCAACGGGCATAAGTACGCAGGGAACGATAATCTTTCTTTCCACAGTCATAACTTAATAGTGGCTGGCTTCCGTCACTGATGCCCTGAATTACCAGTTCCAAAAAGGAAAGGACATAAGCAAGTACGGCATAGGCACTGACAGCTTCTGTTCCGCCATATTTTAAAGTTTGCAGATTCATAAACAGAATGGTCACTGCCGGCAGATAAGTAAGCCCAAATGGGGAAATTCCGATTTTTATAATAGATTTCCAATAATGGTCCGGCTTCAAATAGGAAAGAGGAATTCGGTGTTCCTTTTTCAAGTGGAAATATAGGCAAAATAAAAGTGTTACCAATTGTCCGCATACAGTTGCAACAGCAGCACCTTTAAGTCCAAGTCTCAGTTGGAAAATAAAGAGCCAGTCCAGAAAAATATTTGTGCAACATCCGGCAGTCATGGCAAACATGGCAAAAAAGGAAGCACCCAGATTACGCATAATCGGAAGTGTTCCGGTAGCAAATACCTGAATGAAGCAGCCTGCAAGACAATAGTGAAGGTAATCCATACCAAAGGTAAGGACTTCGCCATCCGCACCAAGTAATTTCAAAAGCGGTTCTCCGAAAAAGAACAAAATTCCAAACAGCATAAGTCCTGCAAGAAGAAGCATGGTAATTCCGGTACCTTCTGCTTTTTTTGCATTCTCATCTTTTCCGGCACCAAGATTTAAGGACATCAGCACAGAGGTTCCCATACCGATTCCGGTTCCAAGAGCAGCCATCGGGGCAATAAGCGGCCATACGATATTAATGGCAGCAAGTCCATTATCTCCGATTGCATTTCCAACGAAAATCCCATCTATTACAGAGTAAATTCCGGTTAACAGAAAAGAACACATAGAGGGAAAAATATATTGTAAAAATTTTTTCTTCATAAAACTACCTCCTAACATGCAAGGACTATTGTAAAGGTTAAAGTTGCTTGAATGTCAAGAAAAGAGTATGATAAATAATAGAAAATAAAAAAGAGCAGATAAAAAGGAGAAGAGATGAAGGAATATTATAATATAAAAGAGGTGGCACGATTGTTGCAAATACCAACATCCACCTTACGCTATTGGGATGATGAAGGAGTTATCCATGCAGAACGAGATGGAGAAAATAATTATCGGAAATTCTCATTATCCAATATTATAGAGTTAAGTATGGTTTCCTTTTATCGTAATATTGGGATTCCTATTCGAGATTTGAAACAGATTCTTAAATCGGAAAGAGAATTGCAAAGAAATCTGTTAGACCAGGAAGAAAAGAGAATTGAGCTTCAGATACAAAATATGTATCGACAGCAGGAACGAATCAGGAAACAAAAGAGATTGTTACAGGAAGTAGAAAAGCTAAATCAGAAAACGATAGGAAAAGGGAAGCCTGCATTTCAAAAGGTAGTTGCCTTTGAACGGGAAAATCCCAGACACTGGCAATACATGGTAGAAGAACCGGAGCGATTTATGTTGTTTTTAGATGGAAAGTGCTTAGAAAATGTAGAATATGCAGTTGGCATGAACAAAGAGGAGAACAGCGAAAATCAGCAAGTTTTGTGGACAAGAGCAGAGGAAGAACCATATATGGAAAGTTTGTTAATCGTTGAAAATCAGGATGAAAAAAATAACAATGTGGCACAACTATTAGAAGTGCTACAAGGAAAGGGCAATCATCCGAAAGTGGCAATTGCCCAATATTTAAGTTCCGAATGGGAGAAAAAGGGAATAGATTACTATAAAGTATGGTTTGAAGCAAAAAATCAATAATAAATATTCAGCCGTCCCGAAATACTTTCTTCCATGGAGTGCGCAATCCAGTCAGAAACACCTTCCACATCCCGATTTCTCAGATAGTTCCAATGCCGATAGGTATTTTCATATAGGAGGCGAATACCGTGTAGAGAGCAAAAACGTCTCCATAATTCCAGAACAGGAACCTTAAAAGAATGAAAAATCAAAGGAATCAAACTGTTTCCGGAAAGGATAGCCAGTGTATGTTGAAAAGAAAAGGCAGCATTGGCAGCCTCATCATAGGTTTCTGCACTGAGAATCAGCTTTACTTTTTCATGCAGTAAATCCAGATCTTCCGCAGAAGCACGTTCAATACAAAGGCGGGAAGCCAGCGTGTCAAGGGCGACCCGCACCTCTAAAATAGAACGGATTTCATCGTCCTTTAATCTTCCACCATTATAATTCATAATAGAAATCAGTGTTTCAATATTTCCGTTTTTTCGATAATCCGCAACAAAGGTACCGACACGGGGACGAATGATTAAAAATCCTTTTCGTTCCAAGTCGGCAATCCCACTGTTTACAACAGCACGGCTCACCTGCATAGCCTGAGCCAGTTCTCTTTCCGGTGGCAGTTTTTCTCCAATTTTCAAATTACCGGATAAAATCATGTGCTCTAATTGCTGAACAAAAAGTTCACGCAAGGAGGGCGCACTTATTTTTGTAAATTCCATAATTTAATAAGACCTCCATGACTGTGGTATGACCACATACCAGACTTGTAATTATGTATATTATATTGTAAAAACAACCTAAAATCAAGAGTAAAATACGGCAAATATATAGAATATATACAAAAAATGTTGACTTTTAGTACTAAGATGTTAAAATGATGATAAAAGTAACTCTGTTAATAATTTATTGGTATTACCAATAAAAACGAAGGAAAAAGGAAAAGGAGAGAGTAGAGTTATGTTTAGTTTTAATTATGACGCAGGTGCATCCGCAGTCACAGTTTGGCTTGTTTGGATTGCCGTATTTGTATCACTATTTGTTTTAAATGAAATATCAAGACGTAATAAGTATTGTGGTTTTGCATGTTTCATCGTGTTACCTGTTGTATTGTCTATTTTATGGTTCACCGCATTAGGCGATACCGCATATCATGACTGGTTCCATTTAGCAAAGGTATATTCCGCAACCGCAGGATGTATTGGTTTCTGGTGTATTCGTTTTGTGGGCGGAAAACGTTCTGACGGTACCCGGTGGAGACTGGCTGATAACAAAATAGCCCTTTGTTTCCCACCATTGATTCTTGCAATTAATATTTGTGAAGCAGTTGCAAGAGACTTCCAGGTTGGAAATCTTTACAATGGTGTATTGACCAGAGTAGAAGAGAACAATCAGGTTCAGAACTTAATCGGTGGTTCCTGGAACTATATGAATGGAATTGCCGGAATCTTAAATATCCTTACCATTACAGGATGGCTTGGCATCTGCATCCGTAAGAAAACAGATAAGGATAAGAGTCAGGATATGTTATGGCCGGATATGTTATGGTTTTGGATTGTAGCATATGATATTTGGAATTTTGCATATACCTACAACTGTTTGCCGGATCATGCATGGTACTGTGGATTCGCATTATTATTAGCACCAACTGTATGTGCATTTACAGTAGGAAAAGGTGCATGGTTACAGCACAGAGCACACACCCTTGCATTATGGTGTATGTTCGCGCAGACATTCCCATCTTTTATTGATGAAGGAAAATTTGCAGTACAGTCTACACACAATGAAACAGCATTGTTTGTAGTAAGTCTTTTAGCATTAATTGCAAACGTACTTGTATTCGTATACATGGTTTATAAGGTAGTAAAAGCAAAGAGATTACCATATGGTAAAGATTTGTATACAGACTTAGCAAAGTATAAAGAAGTAAAAGAACTTGCAGAATAAGTAATACATAACAAGTAAACAAATAAGATGAAAAGAGGGAGTGCATCATGGAAAGGCGTAAGCTAGTGTTGCACTCCCTTTCTTCTACCATGATATATAAAGGAGAATGCGTATGAGCGAATTTAGAATTTTGGAAATTAAACAAAGTGTTTTTGCAGATAACGATAAGCAGGCAGAGGAATTAAGAAAGGAATTGAAAAAAGAAAAAACCTTCTTACTGAACTTAATGTCCTCTCCCGGTTCCGGTAAGACTACCACATTAACAAAAACCATAGCAGCATTAAAGGATGAAATGAAAATCGGTGTTATGGAGGCAGATATTGATTCTGATGTAGATGCGCATACCATTTCAGAAACCGGTGCAAAAGTAATTCAGCTTCATACCGGTGGAATGTGCCATTTGGATGCAGACATGACAAAGCAGGGAATTTTAGGACTTGGAACGGAAGAAATTGATCTTGCAATTTTAGAAAATGTAGGAAATCTGGTCTGTCCCGCTGAATTTGATACGGGTTCCTCAAAAAACGCGATGATATTAAGTGTACCGGAAGGTGATGACAAACCTTTGAAATATCCATTGATGTTTACCATTTGTGATGTTTTGCTGGTAAATAAAATTGATGTAATGGAATATTTTGATTTCGACTTAAAAGCCTGTGAAGAACGTGCGAAAAAATTAAATCCAAACATCAAGGTAATTCCGATTTCTGCAAAAACAGGAGAAGGAATCGAAGAGTGGGCACAATGGCTCCGGGAACAAGTAAAAGAATGGAAGGAAGATTAAGAGCGTAAAGGAGGAATAGAATGAAAGACTTAACCAAAATGTATTTTCCGGATTGGTATAAATGCGAATATAAACAAAAAGTATTAGATCTGGCAAATCATATCGGAAGAAAAAAGCCGGGTTCTAAGGGAGCATATCAATGGGATGATCCGGAATATGTTATCTTAGAAGCAGGTGTAGATGATGAAATGGCAGAAGTAGGTATGGGACTTGGAATCAGCAAGAAGCGTACCGTAAAAGAAATTGCAGCCATTGTAAATAAACCGGAAGATTATTGTTTCGAGCAGTTGAAAAAGTTAGCAGTCTATGGAGTCTGTTTCTGGAACACCATTGACGGTGAAGAGGTATTCTGGGCAGAGACATGGATTCCGGGTACTATGGAGATGATTGTAAATAATTCCGAAAACTGTAAGAAATATCCAATCATCGGCTATGCAATGGAAGCATACGGACGTGTGCGTGGACCAAAGAGTTCCGGTGCATTTCCACCGGGAGTAGGTTTGATGCGTGTTATTCCAATCGAAACTGCTATTGAAGGAAATACACGCAGAGCTTCTTATGAAGAAGTTTCTAAGTATTTAAATGAAAATGACATTTTTACCGTAACCGATTGTTCCTGTCGTACTGACCGTGAATTAATGGGAGAAGGCTGTGGACATTTGAAGGAAGATATGTGTATTCAGATGGGACATGCAGCAGAATACTACATAAAAACCGGAAGAGGTCGTCAGATTACCAGAGAAGAAGCGTTTGAAATCATTAAAAGAGCAGAAGAAAACGGTTTGATGCACCAGATTCCAAATATTGATGGTTCCGGAAAAACACATGCAATCTGTAACTGCTGTGGTTGTGGATGTCTGTCTCTTCGTACCGCAGAAATGTTTAAAAACAATGATATGGTACGTTCCAACTATGTAGCAAGAGTTGATAAAGAAAAATGTGTAGCATGTGGACAGTGTGTAGAAAACTGCCCGGTAAATGCATTGAAATTAGGACAGAAGTTATGTTCTTCTAAACCGGTAACAGAAAATATTACTACCAAAGTAACCCCAAGAGATACTGTATGGACAGAAGAACATTGGAATCCGGATTATCGTATCAATCGTGAAGATGTAGTAGAAACCGGTACAGCACCATGTAAAACAAACTGTCCGGCACATATCGGTGTTCAGGGATACATTAAGTTAGCATCTCAGGGAAAATACAAAGAAGCATTGGAATTAATCAAGTATGAAAATCCATTGCCGGCAGTCTGCGGACGTATTTGTAATCGTCGTTGTGAAGACGCATGTACCAGAGGGGATGTAGATGAACCAATCGCAATTGATGAAATTAAGAAGTTTATTGCACAGCAGGAGTTAGACCCACAGAACCGCATTATTCCGAAAAAACGTCATAATTACAGCGACAAAAAAGTTGCCATTATCGGAGCAGGTCCGGCAGGTCTTTCCTGTGCTTACTATTTGGCATTAGACGGTTACAGTATCACTGTTTTTGAAAAAGAGCAAAAACTTGGCGGTATGCTTACCATGGGAATTCCGGCTTTCCGTTTGGAAAAAGATGTAGTTCAGGCTGAAATTGATATTATCAAGGCAATGGGCGTAGAGTTTAAGACAGGCGTAGAAGTTGGGAAAGACGTTACTTTAGAAGAACTTCGTGCACAGGGATATAAGGCATTTTATATGGCAATCGGTGCACAGGGCGGCAGAAAAGTTGGGATTGAAGGAGAAGATTCCCAAGGCGTTATGAGCGGAATTGAATTCCTTCGCATGATAAATCAGGATGAAAACAAGAAGGTTCAGGGCAAAGTAGTTGTAGTAGGTGGAGGAAACGTTGCAATTGACGTATCCCGTACTGCGGTGCGTGCCGGAGCAGAGACTGTAATGCAGTGTTGTCTGGAAAGTCGTCAGCAGATGCCGGCTGCTTTAGAAGAAATTGAAGAAGCAGAAGAAGAAAACATTGTAATTAATAACGGATGGGGACCAAAACGTATTCTTTCCGAAAACGGTAAGGTAACCGGAATTGAATTTAAAAAATGTGTTTCTGTATTTGATGAAAACGGAAGATTCAATCCACAGTATGATGAAAATGATGTGATGGTTGTAGCGGCAGATTGTGTACTTCTCTCCATTGGACAGTCTATCCAGTGGGGTGGATTATTAGAAGGAACCAAGGCAGTTACCAGACCAAACGGAACCATTGAAGCAGATGGATTCACTTATCAGACCGCAGAACCGGATATTTTTGCAGGCGGAGATGCTTATAGTGGACCAAGATTTGCCATTGATGCCATTGCAGCAGGAAAACAGGCAGCAATTTCCATTCACCGTTTTGTACAGCCGGGACAGAGTCTTGTATATGGCCGTGACCGTCGTCAGTACAAAGAACTGGACAAAGAGGCAGCGGTATTAGAAGGATTTGATAATACGCCACGTCAGCGTCCGGAGCAGGTAAAGAGCAATCAGAAGGCAGCAGAATCCTTCCGCGACCTGAGAGGTACTTTTACAGAAGAGCAGATGAAAAAAGAAACAGAACGTTGTCTGGGCTGCGGAGCAACGGTTGTAGACGATTACATGTGTGTAGGTTGCGGACAGTGTACTACAAAGTGTAAATTCGATGCAATTCATCTGGAACGTGTTTACGATGGACAGGGAGTACAGTTCTTAGATATGAAACCGGTAATCGTAAAACAGATGGTAAAACGTCAGGGTAAAATAGCAATCAAGAAAGTAAAGAAGGTATTTTCCAAAGAAGAAGCATAAAGGCAGGTGAACCCAATGCATGAACTTGGAGTAGTTATAGAAGTAGTAAATGTAGTAGAAAAGTTTGCCAGGGAAAATGAGGTAGAAGAAATTGATACCGTGGTACTTCAGATTGGCGAACTGTCCTCCATGATTCCAAAATATATTCGGGAGGTCTATCCGGCAGCAGTTGACGGAACCCTCCTAGAGGGTTCCAAGCTGGAAATTGAAATACTAACAGCGAATGGCAGATGCCAGGCATGTGGAACAGTTTTTCCTCTGGTAAAAAACGAAGGAGTTTGTCCCACATGTGGTAGTAGCGATTGCGAAATGTTGTGCGGAAGAGAGTTTTATATCAAAGAGATTCGGTGTTTCTAGTTAGAAGAGCTTTCTTCCCGTACAATATAAATAGGTCGCTTTTTATTTTCCAGATAATCTTTGGAAAGGTATTCCCCAAGGATAAATACCATAAGCATCTGAAGGCTGCTTAGAAATACCACAATAGCAGTTACAATCAGCCAGGTTCTCGGATGAAAAATAGCAGTCACTCCAAGACAGGCAGAAATCAATAAAAACAACAATCCAAGAATTCCGGATAGTTTTAACGGAGCGGTGGAAAAGGAAAGGATTCCGTCAAAGGCGTAAGAAAACAGGCTTTTGATGTTCCATTTTGTTTTTCCGGCCGCTCTTTCTACGTTATGAAATTCCAACCATTTTGTTTCAAAACCAACAAAGGAAAAGATTCCCTTGGTATAGCGGTTATATTCTTTCATTTCCAAAATGGCATTTGTCATTTTTCGGTTCATCATACGGAAGTCGCCCGCACCATCGCTCATATTCATATGAGTAAGTTTTTGAATAACACGATAAAAACTTTTCGATAAAAAGCTGCGTAAAACACCGTCTCCTTCTCTTCCTACACGTTTTCCGGCACAACAGTCATAGCCCTCTTGAGAAACAGCATGGTACATATCCGGCAACAGTTTCGGAGGATGTTGTAAGTCTGCATCCATGAGAACACAGTAATCACCGGTTGCTTCAGTAAGACCTGCATACATAGCAGCTTCTTTTCCAAAGTTTCTGGAAAAAGAAATATATTTGCAGTGTGCATCCTGATAGGATAAAAGGCGGAGAATGTCTAAGGTA
Organism: Roseburia sp. MSJ-14; assembly: GCF_018918225.1. Classification (NCBI taxonomy): domain Bacteria; kingdom Bacillati; phylum Bacillota; class Clostridia; order Lachnospirales; family Lachnospiraceae; genus Roseburia; species Roseburia sp. MSJ-14. The sequence continues at coordinate 159,483 of NZ_JAHLQD010000056.1, read as the reverse complement.
TGGTCACGACTTCCGTCATCAATAAAAACAAACTCATAAGAAGCATCAGAAATGGTGTTTACCACTTTACGGGTTTCCTGATAGAAGTCGGGAAGTACCTCTTCCTCATTAAAACAAGGGACAATAATACTGATTTTATTCATGGTGTAGGGCTCCTTTCACGAAAATATGACATTTACAAATCACATAATTTCCAATAACAGTTACAACGCTTACAGTTAATTTTGAAAACATTGGTGCAAAGTGTAACTGCTGAATCAGGCAAAACAGCAGAAAATTTTCTAATAATAACGTAAGAAAACGCATGGAGACAAAAGAGAGTGCCTCCTGCAATATGCCATTCTCAGAATGAAATACCATGTTACGATTAACGACATAAGCAAAAGCAACTGCAAAAATCCATGCAATCGTGTTAGCCACCAGATAGTTCCAATGAAAATACAATAGTGCTATGTAGACAATGTAGTTGACAGCAGTGGTAGCAGCTCCGGTAATTCCATAGCGGAGAAGCTCTAAAAAAGAATCTTTTTTCAAAAAATATTTCATAATGTATTCCTCTTTTCTTTTGCAAAAGTGATAAAAAATAGTAAGATACTTAAAATGCTTATAAAAATGCCAATTCGTTTCCAGGGTGGGGCGAAAAGGAGTGTGATGTGATGACTTCCCTTTGCCAATGGGAATCCCACAAACCCTTCGTTGACATTATGGACAGCAACCTGCTTTCCGTCCACATATGCCTGATAGCCGGTGCGATAAGGAAGAGAGGTTACAAAGTATCCATCTTTTTCTAAAGTTGCAGTTCCTTTTAAAATGGCATTCCCTATTCGGGAGTCAGCAGAAAAAGGAGTAATACTGCCATTTCCAATAGCATCTGGGTCAGCCACAAATACATGGATATTGGAAATAGAAAAACTTCCTTTAGAATAAGTGACTTTTAGTTTTTTTAATCCATCTGCTTTGGACAAAATATAAGTAAAACGATGGTTGTCATTGGGATAAGGAGCAGAATTTCCCGATAACTTATTTCGAGTGCCATTAATATCCATGGTGATTTCATTTCCTTTTGGAGATTCCACATCAAAGGAAAGAATTAATATCTTGTTTTGGTAGGCAGAATCCACAGGGATTGTCACCGAAGACTCTTTTTTAAAAGAAAAGGAATAAGTATCTTCCCAGGTCTGTCCTAAGGCAGTAATACCGCCAGAGATGTCAGGTTCGCCGAGGGAGTCAGAGCCTTTCGGAACAGAGTCTTTCGGGACAATGGTATCATTTGTCAAAGCCATTAAGTTATAAGGAAAAGTTAGTTGCTGGTAACTGTCATTGCTCATCAAAGCAGTACTGGTATAAGCAATGGGAAGTACGTTTTTATTTTCCCCAATCACTGCATCTGCATTGGAAAAAATCTTTTCATAACCAATAGGCAGATAATCGGACTTGGTCTGGACATAGCGAATCCCCATGAGATAAGAAAAAAAAGGATTCGCATCCGTCATTAATGCTACACGATTTCGAATACGGATGGGGTTGTTGACCGCGTTGTAAAAATAATCGGCATAGGTGCGGTTTGTTACCGAAGAGTACAGATTAGTACTTCCCATATCATCGGTAGCCGTCAGGTTCACGGTTGCAAAAGGGGTAGTCAGATAATTAAAACGATAATTCACGTCCAAATGTAAGTCTGCCAGCGTTTCCTTAGAAACAAGTTCCTGACGGTTGTCCTTTGCTGCGATGTAAGTCTCACTTTTATTAACGGTAAGAAATACCAAAATAGGAAAAACAGCAAACAGCAAATAGCAGAAAATGGATGCCTTTGGTGCGTGTCGTTGAAATAGATAACAGACCAAAAATCCCACAGACATAATAAAAAAGTCTAAAACCACAACCTTTGGATAGGAATGGAAGAAAACAGGAATCAGACAGCAACTAAGTAACAACAGATTGTGTTTGATTTTCTTCTCATATAATTCCTCAAGAGTATGTACACAAAGGAAAAGAAGTAGCGGAACCAGAGGAATCAACACTTTATAGCGAATATACAAAAATCCACTTAAGGTATATGGAATGATATTGAGAATCAGACATAAAAGTAATACAATCCCAAGGACGCGTGTGGACTTGCGGCGAATACTTAAAAATAGTGTGTACAAACAAATCAGTGTAAGACCACAGCTATATCCACTATAAAGCAGAGAGTTCATGGAAAGGTTACCGGAGAAAAGCTCCATCAATGTAACACCATTGCCGGAACCGCTGCGATTGGATAAAAGGTCAATTCCGGTAGGCAGGAGCAAAACAGCAGCCATACCAATGGATAAAAGAACAGAGCCGCAAAATTCCATAAACTGTTTCAAAAAAGTTTTGCTTTTCCATGGCTTTCCGCAGCGAGAATAGCAGTACAAAAAGTACAACAGGCATACAAACAAGGCAGAAACGGAAAAGTAAAAGCTATGTAGATATAATAAAAATAACGAAAAAATCAATAAGATATGTTTTCCTTTTTCAATCATACGGTCAATTCCAAGCAAAGCCAGAAACAAAAAGGGAAGATAATTAACAAACATAATCTGGTGATGTGCCTGATAGGTAAATCCGCCACAGCTAAAGAGCAGTGCACCGAGAAAAGCAAAAAAAGGTGCAAATACATGGCGTTTGAGCCAAATATAGCAAAGGTTGATGGCAACAATCATTTCCAAAACAGCATAAGAAGAAATGATGTATTTCATGGAAATGTCAGGGAATAAAAAGGACAGTAAAACATCCGGGCGCAAAAGCCCATAATAAGAAATGTCATAAATACTACTGCCGCTGCCCAGGAGCGTATAATCCGGCAGAATACGTCCTGTTTTATAGAAAATCTGGCGAAATTGTTCAGCCAGAGCTACATGTTGACTAAACCAGTCACCTTCGGAACCGTAAATGCAACCAAAGGGAACGGTAAGAAGTAACAGAATTGTAAAAATAATTGTTAGTACCAAGGGATAAAAGCCTTTGGTATGAACGAACTTTTTCATAAGTATCTCCTCCAAGGATAGATTTATCAGCAGTTAGGAGTATAGCAGTTATTTCTTAAAAACTTGTATAAGGAAATCTAAAGAATTCTTAAGAAAGAGAAAAAAATTTTTTAAATATGTTATATTTAGAATATTAGAATTGGAATTAGAAAATAGAATTTAATCATATGCGGCATGACTTGCACGCAAAAGAGCCTACTCAGCGGGCACTTTGTTTTATGCAATAGGAAATTGTGTCCTACTGCATAAAAAAATGCTCCGCGAAGGATGGACACCTCGCGGAGATAAAATTAGTTGTTGTTCTATTTAGTCATTGTTCTACCGACAGTAAAGATTAATACCCACGAATCGCGTCGTGGCTATCGTCTGTAGTATTTTCAATTTTGCGAATAACAATGTAGTAGCTGTAACTGTCATTTACCGCAACCTCTACACGATCCCCTACTTTTTTTCCTAAAATCGCTTTCCCGATAGGAGATTCCGTACTGATAAGGTGTTTCATGGAGTTGCCGCGAATGGAAGTAACCAGACGAAATACCTGTTCCTCGTCATCCTCTTCAAAATAGACAGTTACGGTATTATTAATGCCAACTTCATCTTCCTTAGAAACATCAGAGACAATTTCCGCCGTTTTTAACATTCGTTCCAAATAGCGAATACGACTTTCGTTTTTATTTTTGTCCTTTTTGGCAGCGTGGTATTCAAAGTTTTCACTTAAATCACCGTGGGCGCGTGCCTCCTTGACTGCTTCAATGGCTTCCTTACGAACCACCAGTTTACGATGTTCAATTTCTTCCTGAATTTTTTTGACGTCACTTTCGGTTAATTGTTCCCTCATAATAGACTCCTTTTATTTTACAAATTTTTCAATAGCATCTTTTAAATCTTCTAAAGCTTTTTTATCATCGTGTTCTACTGCATCTACAATACAGTGTGAGATGTGGTCTTCTAAAATAATTTTTCCGATATTATTGATAGCAGAGCGAACTGCGGCAATTTGAATCAAAACCTCACTACAGTCCCTGCCGTCTTCAACCATGCGTTTTACTGCCTCCATGTGCCCGATAGCACGAGACATGCGGTTTAGAACCATCTGGGTATTTTCGTGTGGGTGTGAATGGGTATGAGTGTGAGTATGCTCATGCTGCGAAGCCTGTTCTGTTTTTTTATCTGCCATAAGAAACCTCCGTATCAAAATATAAATTTTGGGAAATTTACAATTCGTTTATAAAATATGCATTTTATTATACACAAAAAAAGCCAAAAAGGCAAACAATCAAACAATATCATTTGGAAGGTTTGAGAGATTTATCATCTACTTTCTGGTAAAACATTGCCTGTTCAATTAAAAGTTCCTGACGTTCCGGAAGAAGTGCACGATACAGACGAATCAGAGTTCCTTCTGCGCTGTTTAGAGATGACGGAATAGGCTTTTTCTCGTCCGTAAGACCTAAAAGATAATCCGTGGTGACATCAAAATAATGAGCAAGACGAATCAAGGTATGAAAGTCCGGCTCACGGTGATTATTTACATAACCATTTAAAGTGGTGGCAGCAATATGAAGTTCTGTGGAAAGTTGTTTTTGCGTAATATTGTTTTCCTCTATGAGATTTTCAAGGCGGACACTGAAATTCATAAAACGACCTCTCTTTTGCAATATTTAGATAGCTGTATTTTACTAAAAGTATTGCCTAAAAAAAGAGAAAATACGCATAACGAGTACGAAAATACGCAATATGAAAGATTATTTTTTCTTTGAAGAGGAATCTAAATCCTGATTGTAGTAAATATGAGCCTGTTTTAACAGGTAACCTTGCTCTTTAGGGTTCAGTGCACGATAAATGCTGACTAAGTCGCCTTCGTTCTCATCATAGTCATCCGGAGTAGAAGAAAGGGAACGCAGGTTGGTAATGCCTAAAAGATAATCCGTAGAAACCTCAAAATAGTCTGCCAGCTCAATTAATGTGCTAAAATCAGGTTCACGATTTCTGCGCAGATAACCATTCAAGGTAGAAGCTGCAATATGTAAATCGCTGGCTAATTGTTTTTGACTAATATTTCGTTCTTCCAATAAATTTTCTAAGCGGGTGCCAAAATTCATATAATACCCCTTTCGCATCCTTTGTTTAGTATCGTAGGCTTAGAGATATTTTACTTGGAAAATTATGACATTCCATGAAAATGCGCAAAATGCATATGGGATTCACGAACGCGAACTATAAGAAACCTGTTTTGCGCATTTCACTCCTTATGGCAGTGCCTCATAAATGCTCATGGAAGCATGGCATTTTCATCGTTACCTGTGGAAATAAAACGGCAGGCAAAAATTATTGCCAGCCGCCGTCTAAAGTAAGAATCTGCCCGGTGAGATAAGAGGTAGAAGTAAGTAAAGAAAAGGCGAGATTAGCCACTTCTTCCGGGGTACCAAAACGTCCTGCGGGGATTTCGTCACAAAGTGCAGCACGTTCTTCCTGGGAAAAACATTGGTTCATTCTGGTATCAATAGCTCCGCAGGCAATGGCATTGACTGCAATACCACTGGGGGCTAATTCCTTGGCAAGTGCTTTGGTTAGAGAATTTACACCGCCTTTAGAAGCAGAGTAGGCAACCTCACAGGAAGCACCGACTGTTCCCCAGACAGAAGAAATATTTAAGATATGACCGGATTTTGCATGTACCATATCCGGAATAGTGTGTTTGCAACAGCAAAAAACAGAAGTGAGATTGGTCTGGATGACCCGATTCCACTCCTCCAGTGTCATATCCGAAAGGAGTCCGATGTGAGAAATTCCTGCATTATTAATAAGAGCAGTAATCGGTCCCAGTTCCTGATGAATCTGTTGGATGGCAGATGCAATAAAGGCTTCTTTGCCCACATCCCCGATAAGTGTTAAACAGGGAATATGAAATTGTTCTCGTAATTCCCAAGCCAGTGATTCTAATTCCTCCTTGGAAGAGTTACAATTTATGGCAAGTGACCAGCCTTCGGAGGCCAGTTTTTTTGCAATGGCACGTCCGATTCCATGGGAAGCACCGGTAATAAAAGCAATTTGTTGTTTCATAAAACACCTCGTAATATATGATAATCAATGGTTATAGTATTTGTGAAAAAACCTCAGATAAAAAAAGAATATCATAAAAAGAAAAAAAAGGAAATGTTGTATTCATTTTAGAAATATGCTATAATAAATTCAGACAATAACATGTCGAATAAACGGTAAAGGGGTTGGGCATCATGCGTATAACCATCAGCGGAAGAAACATTGAAATTACACCAGGCTTAAGAGAAGCGGTGGAGGAGAAGTTATCAAAACTGGAGCGTTATTTTACTCCTGAAACAGACGTCATTGTAACCTTGAGTGTAGAAAAAGAACGCCAGAAGATTGAAGTTACCATTCCGGTAAAAGGAAATATTATTCGTTCCGAGCAGGTAAGCAATGATATGTATGTTTCCATTGACCTTGTAGAAGAGGTAATTGAGAGACAGCTGAAAAAATATAAGAATAAGATTGTAGATCAGAAGCAGGCAGCAGCGAACTTCCAGAAAGAGTACATCGAGAAGGAAGTTGAAGATGATGACGAGATTAAGATTATCCGTAGCAAACGTTTTGGTATGAAACCGATGTATCCGGAAGATGCTTGTGTACAGATGGAATTATTAGGACATAACTTCTTTGTATTCCAGAATGCAGAAACAGATGAAGTAAACGTAGTATACAAGAGAAAAGGAAATACCTACGGACTGATTGAACCGGAATTTTAAAGTGAATATGGAATCATTAAGGGATATCGCAACAGCGGTATCCCTTTTGCAGTTCTAAGAAGAAAGTAAATAAAAAGTGTTGTACTGTTGTAAAAAGTGCTGAAATCTTTTCTAAGTTCTTGTCACACTACATAAAATGGTATAATATGAACACGATTATATAAACCTAGGAGGTTCTAAAATGGATATAGTAGTATTAGCTGGAGGCTTAAGTACAGAAAGAGATGTCTCTTTTGTGACAGGAAATATGGTAAGTAAAGCATTGAGAAAAAATGGACATAGAGTCATTTTACTGGATGTTTTTATGGGATATAGTGACAAGGCAGAAGATTTGAATGGAATTTTTGGACGTTCCGAAGAGGTAAGCGTAGAAGTAACAGGAATTCCAACCACAGCACCGGATTTAGAGATGGTAAAGAAGAGTAGAAAAGACCAGTCCGACTGCTTTTTCGGTCCAAATGTAATTGATCTTTGCCGTATGGCAGATATTGTATTCATGGCATTACATGGAGAAAACGGAGAAAACGGTAAGATTCAGGCAGCATTTGATTTATTTGGAATTAAATATACAGGAACAGGATATTTAAGCAGTGCGCTTGCCATGGATAAGGGACTTTCCAAGCGTCTGTTTCAGGCAAATGGAATTCCGACACCGGCAGGTATTTCTATGAAAAAAGAAAATTGCGAGCGTGATTTCAAAAAGACCGGATTGACTCTGCCTTGCGTTGTAAAACCATGTTGCGGCGGTTCCAGTATCGGAGTGTCGATTGTACGAACAGAAGAAGAGTACAATCAGGCATTGGAAGAAGCTTTCCATTGGGAAGAGGAAGTAGTCATTGAAGATTATGTAGAAGGAAGAGAGTTTTCCGTTGGCGTTATTGATTTTAAAGCACTTCCGATTATTGAGATAGCACCAATTCAGGGATTTTATGATTATAAGAATAAATACGCAGCAGGTAGTGCAGTAGAGACTTGTCCGGCAGAACTTCCGGAAGAAGTTACCAAGGAAATGCAGCATTATGCAGAAGAAGTGGCAAAAGTATTGGGATTAAATACTTATTCCCGTATGGACTTTTTATTAAATAAGGAAAATAAAATGTTCTGTTTAGAGGCAAACACCCTTCCGGGAATGACACCAACCAGTTTGCTGCCACAGGAGGCACAGGCTGTAGGGGTAGGATTTGAAGAACTTTGTGAGAAGTTAATTGAGATTTCCCTTAAGAAATATAAATAATTGACACAGTCAATAAGAGTAAGAGGTAGCGTTATGAAAAACATGACATTGGAAAATATCGCAAAGGCGTGTGGCGGAACCTATATGGGAAGTGAAGAAGAACGCAAGACAGAGATAAAGGGAGCCGTAACCGATAGCCGTCAGGTGGAAGAGGGATATCTGTTCATTCCCATAAAAGGTGCAAGGGTAGATGGACATGACTTTATTCCAAAGGTAATGGAACAAGGTGCAGCAGCCACTTTATCCGAAAAAGAATTAACAGATTGCAAGAAACCGTATATTTTGGTGAAGTCCAGCGAACAGGCGTTAAAAGATATTGCAGAGTTTTATCGGGAACAGCTTACTATCCCAATCGTTGGAATTACCGGAAGTGTGGGAAAAACCAGCACCAAGGAAATGATTGCCTCTGTGTTATCACAGAAGTTTAAGGTATTAAAGACTGCCGGAAACTTTAATAATGAAATCGGATTACCATTGACCTTGCTTCGGATTCGTGAAGAACACGAAGTAGCAGTTGTGGAAATGGGAATTTCTGATTTCGGTGAAATGCATCGTCTGGCAAAGATGGCAAAACCGGACGTTTGTGTTATGACGAATATCGGAATCTGCCATTTAGAGAACTTGAAAACCCGAGATGGCATTTTAAAAGCCAAAAGTGAAATTTTTGATTTCTTAAAACCAGGCGGACATATTATATTGAATGGCTGCGATGATAAATTATCTACTATTGAACAGGTAAAGGGCGTAGCTCCGGTGTTTTATGCAATCGATGGAGAAGCGCAGAAAGACAAAGTAGACATTGTTGCTTCTCAGATAGAAAATTTAGGATTAAAGGGAATGAATACCAAGATTCATACTCCACAGGGAGACATTGCAGTGCATATTCCAATCCCGGGAAGGCATAATATCTATAATGTCATGGCTGCAACCGGTGTAGGAATGGCATTGGGACTTACCTTAGCAGAAATCAAAGCCGGAATTGAGAGTGTGGAAACCATTGGCGGAAGAACCAATCTCTTAGATATCAATGGCATGGTGGTAATTGATGACTGTTATAATGCCAATCCGGTATCTATGCGGGCATCCATTGATGTGTTGAAAAACGGACTTGCAAGAAAGATTGCGGTACTTGGTGATATGGGAGAACTTGGAGAAAATGAAAAACAGCTTCACTATGAAGTAGGACAGTATGTGGCAGAAAATGAGATTGATGTACTGTTTTGCGCAGGAATACTTTCCGAAGAAATGGCAAAGGGCGCACAGGAAAAGGGCGGCTGCAAGGTATTTTATTTTAAAACCAGAGAGGAAATGTTGCCGGAATTATTGACTTACTTGGCACCGGAAGATACGGTTTTAGTGAAAGCGTCTCATTTTATGGAATATCCAAAGATTGTAGAAGCAATTAAAAATTGTAAAAAATAAGAAATTAATACTAGACAAATGCGCTTTAGAGGAATAAAATAAGATAAACGAATGGTACGATAGAAAACTATAACTCTAGGTTATAGCATCTATTATATGAGGAAATGAATGGAGGATGCTATTATGGAAAAAAAGGATTTGGACTGGTCTAATCTTGGATTTGGTTACATGAAGACTGACAAGAGATATGTATCATATTATAAAGATGGTGCATGGGATGACGGAGCGTTGATTGAAGACGCAAACATTGTATTGAATGAATGTGCAGGAGTATTCCAGTATGCACAGACTGTATTCGAAGGATTAAAGGCATATACCACAGAGGATGGTCATATTGTTACTTTCCGTCCGGACTTAAATGCAAGCCGTCTTGCTGATTCTGCAAGAAGACTGGAAATGCCGGTATTTCCGGAGGAACGTTTTGTGGAAGCTGTTCAGAAGGTGGTTGAAGCCAATGCAGCATATGTTCCACCATATGGTTCTGGAGCAACTTTGTATATTCGTCCTTATATGATGGGAACAAACTCTGTAATCGGAGTAAAACCAGCAACAGAATATCAGTTTAGAATTTTTGTTACTCCGGTTGGACCATACTTCAAGGGTGGCGCAAAGCCAATTACAATTCGTGTAAGTGATTTTGACCGTGCAGCACCACACGGAACAGGTAACATCAAGGCCGGATTGAACTATGCAATGAGCCTTCATGCAATTGTTACAGCACATGAAGATGGATTTGATGAGAACATGTACTTAGATCCGGGAACCAGAACTAAGGTAGAAGAAACAGGTGGAGCAAACTTCATTTTCATTACCAAAGATGGAAAGTTAGTTACACCAAAGTCTGATTCTATTTTACCATCTATTACACGTCGTTCTATTATGTATGTTGCAGAACATTACTTGGGAATGGAAGTAGAACACAGAGAAGTATACTTTGATGAAGTAAAAGATTTTGCAGAAGCAGGACTTTGCGGAACCGCAGCAGTTATTTCTCCTATCGGTAAAATTGTAGACCATGGTAAGGAAATCCTTATCCCAAGTGGAATGGATGACATGGGACCAATCACCAAGAAGTTATATGATACTTTAACAGGAATCCAGATGGGACATATTGAAGCTCCAGAAGGATGGATTAAGAAAATTCTGTAATAGGGATTATATAAAATTATATATGTCTTTTTGACTATCTTTTTAAATGTCCGTAAAGCCTTATTTTATAGGCTCTACGGACATTTTGCTTTTGTGGTAAACCTCATAGAACGAATTTTGTATTAAAGATGGAGGTGTAAAACATGAAAAAAATGGACGAAATGGATAGAAATATTCAGTTACACTCAATAGAACCAGCTTATAAGGTGGCTATATTATGCTTGTGTGCATGGACATTATTCAATAGTTATCAAACCCTTATCAATGGCGCAAAGTATGAACCATTTTCTAGCTTTATTTTATGCTTAACAGTATGCGTACAATCATTCTCACAAATTGCAATGAAACAGAAAATGGTTGCTGGCGATGAAGAATATAAAGAGCCAAACAGACTAGTGCAAACAATCATTGTCAGCCTTGCTATTGTCGCTGTTATTTTATCTATCGGTACTTATTTTATTTTGAAGGTGTAGTATTATATGAAAAATATTATAAAACAGTTAAGAAAAGAAGCTGGATTACGTCAAGAAGATATGGCAAAACAATTAGCAGTAAGCCGACAAACAATTATTGCTATTGAGAATGACAAATACAATCCTACACTAGAACTGGCTATGAAAATGGCTAAACTGCTAAATCTTCATGTTGATGAAATTTTCTTTTTAGATGAATGAAAAGAACAAAATTAGATATAAAATTTCTTATTGAAAAGCAGCGTTTTATAAAGATATAAAAAACTCCGTAGATGAAGTTCTACGGAGTTTCAGACTGTAGACAAAGTCCTCGGCTTTTCGCCGAGGATTTTTCTGTATTAAAGAGGTTAAAAGTCAGTATTTTCAAGACTTTTCAGCCTCTTTTTGGTATAATAAAAGTATCAAAAAAAGGTGGTATTCTTCTATGATGACACAAGAAACAGAAAAAGTAAGAAAGCAAATACAGATTGTATGTATTGATGATCTTGTTCCGAAGGATCATCTTCTACGGCTTATTGATAGAGCGATTGATTGGACATTCATCTATGATCTCGTCCGTGATACTTATTCTGACGGAATGGGTAGACCAAGTATTGATCCCGTTACACTTATTAAGATACCTCTTATTCAATATCTGTATGGAATCAAAAGCATGCGGCAGACAATCAAGGAGATTGAAGTAAACATGGCTTACCGTTGGTTCCTTGGACTTGAACTTTATGATCCAGTCCCTCATTTTTCTACTTTCGGGAAAAACTATACTCGTCGTTTTAAAAATACCGACTTATTCGAGCAGATTTTCCAGCGTATCCTTGAAGAGTGTTATCGTTTTAAACTGGTTGATCCGACAGAGATTTTTGTTGATGCAACGCATGTGAAAGCACGGGCAAACAACAGAAAGATGCAGAAACGAATCGCAAAACAGGAAGCTTTATTTTATGCCGACATGCTGCGTCAGGACATTAACGCAGACAGAGAAGCTCACGGAAAGAAACCGTTGAAAGATAAAGATGATCACAACAAACCTGGTTCCGGTGGCAACGACAAGTTTGAAGATTATACGGATGATGTTCCAGCAGATGAAAAAACAATTAAATGCAGCACTACAGATCCTGAAAGCGGCTGGTTTCGAAAAGGCGAGCACAAGCATGTGTTTGCTTATGGGATTGAAACAGCATGCGATAAAAATGGATGGATTATTGATTTTACAGTAAACCCTGGTAAAGAGCATGACAGTCGAACATTTAAAGGTCTTTACGATAAGCTTGCAGATGTCGGCATGAAATACTGTATCGTTGATGCTGGATATAAAACTCCTGCAATAGCAAAACTGCTTTTGGATGATGGAGTAAAGCCAGTCTTTCCTTACAAGCATCCCATGACAAAGGATGGCTTTTTCAGAAAATCTGAGTATGTATACGATGAGTATAATGATGCTTATATTTGTCCGGGAAATCACTTTCTGTATTACAGTACAACGAACAGGGACGGATACCGTGAATACAAAAGCTGTGGGCACATTTGTGAAAAGTGCGAGTATCTTTCGCAGTGTACAGAAAGTAGGAACCATGTAAAAGTTGTTACGAGACATGTATGGGAAGAATACATGGAAACATGCGAAGATATCCGGCATACAGAAGGGATGAAGGAACTATACTCACACAGAAAAGAAACGATTGAAAGAATCTTTGGAACGGCAAAGGAAAACCACGGATTTCGATATACGCAGATGTATGGCAACGTGCGGATGGTAATGAAAGTCGCGCTTACGTTTGCGTGCATGAATTTAAAAAAGCTTGCAAAATGTAAGAAGGAATGGGGATTACGGATGGCATAATCCAAGGGGAAAATTCCTCTTTTCAACACAAATTTCATAGATACTAAGAAAAAGACTCCGAGAAACGTAAGTTTCTCGGAGCACTTTGTCTACAGTCTGAAACTCCGTAGATGAAGTTCTACGGAGTTTTTGTATATCATCATATTATAACAAAGCACTGTGTGTTTCTAACATTGCCTCAATCTTCTTCTGGGTATAAGCACCAAGGAATTTCTTTTCTTCCTTGCTTAAATCCTTTATGTAGATAGGTTCACCATACTGAACGATAACATGACATTTTTTTACTCGTGGCAAGTGATTTTCCAGAATTTCACCGGTATTAGAAATTGCAATCGGAACAATGGGGCATCCTGATTTTTCTGCCATTTTCATGCTTCCCTCTTTAAAAGGAGCCATGCCTTGTTCTGGGTGTTTATTTCTAGTACCTTCCGGAAAGATGCACATGGAAATACCATGTTTAATCTGGTCGATTCCCGTTAGAACCATTTTTAATCCAGCTTTAATATCTGTTCGGTCTAAGAACAGGCAATACAATCGTTTCATCCAAATGTTAAGCCCAGGAACTTTTTGGAGCATATCCTTGGAAACATAACCGGTTAGTCCGGGACACATGGAATAAGTAATAATAATATCAAAGTAACTTTGGTGATTTGGAATATAAAGAACAGCTGTGTCCTTTGGAATATTTTCCTTTCCGATAACAGTGATTTTTGTTCCGGCAATAAAAAGAATCACCTTAAATGCCCATTGCACAATGCGAAGACTGCTGATGTCTGCTGCATATGGATTGAACCTTTTGATAATCCATTCCACAATCTGAATTGGAATAGAAACGATTAGGAATAAAATAACAAAAAGTAAGATTAAAATTAAACGTATCATAATAGAATCCTTTTCGTATGTTTTTTCTTTTATTATACAAAGGTATGGAAGGAAATACAATCATAAAAATATGGTTCAGTCATATAATAGTAGAAAAATGACGAAGAGGGAACCAAATGAGAGAAAATAGCATCATAAGAAACGTGCTATTGTTTGTGGGACTTGTGTTCATTTTAGGGGCATTTTGTGGATGTGGAATGGGAAAGACCAAGGTAAAAAAGGTACGCGATGTGGAATTTACCGTAATTGAGCAGTCTGAAATTCCAAAAGAGCTGTTAAATACCATGGAAGAGAAGAAAAAGGAAGGATTTAAATTGACCTATACGGATGAGAAAAACTTATATTTGGCAGTAGGGTACGGAGAACAGAAGACCGGTGGTTACAGTATCTCTGTAGATGAGTGTTTTTTAGCAAAAAATGCAATCTATTTTGGAACTACGTTGACAGGACCACAAAAGGGAGAGCGAATTAACGAGGTATCTTCTTACCCTTATATCGTGGTAAAAATGGAAAACATCGAAGAACCGGTAGTATTTGAATAAAAGTAGTTGACATTGCCACGTTACTATGGTAAACTAAAAAACAATTAAAGAAACAAAATCAATGAGCAAGAAGAGTACCATAGAAATGGTCTTTACAGAGAGTCGGCATTTGGTGGAAGTCGATAAGAAAGTTTTATGGGAATGGGTTTGTGAGATGCAAAGCGAACTAACAGTAGCGGATGCCGTGTCCTCACGTTACAGAGGTAAGATATCATAGTGTATCGGATTGAGATTATAGAATTGGTGGCGGATATTTCTAATTTGAAATATCCCTTTTTTTATGCAAGGAAATGATTTTCCTGTGATATAAAGACGTACACGATTACAACGATAACTTGAGAAACTTCCAAAGTGTGTTTCTTATAGTTACAGAAAATCACCGATTATATAATGAAGCAGGGTGGCACCACGACGAATATCGTCCCTGGTAGGAGCAGAAATGTTCTTACCGGGGATTTTTTTTACGCGAGTAGCGATGAAAATGCTGTGCTTGCACAGGCATTTGAGGAGCACCGCGATAACTTGAGAAACTCGCAAAGAGTGTTTCTCATAGTTTATAATAGGAAATTACGTCTTATTGCATAAAAAACGCTCCGCTAAGGAAGCATATCCATACCTGGCGGAGATGAAATGAGTCATAAAAGACATCGCCGGGGCACGAAAGAGTCCGACGAGCAGAATCTTTATTAAGAAAATAGATGAAGGAGAAAGTGAATATGAAACGTATATTGAGAGTGTATAAAAAAACGGTAAGTATTGTAAATGAAACAGCAATCGGAATGTATGAAAAGATGGCAGGCGAGGGAAAAGGATTTCTGCTGGAAAGTTATGATAAAAATTATGACCGTTATACCATATTTGGAGCGAATCCAAAAGAAATATTGACTTCCAGAGGAAATGCTCTGGTAATTCAAAGAGCAGGACAGGAAGAAGTCAGAACAGGAAATCCATTGGAGTTATTAAAAGAGTATTATAACGAGTTTGATATCCGAAAGGATGTAGACGGACTTTCCTTTAACGGTGGATTGGTTGGAAATCTGGGTTATGATTTTGTGCGGTATTCAGAAGAACTTCCGGATAACAATCCGGATGAGATAGGGATTGAAACCGTACAGATGATGTTGATGACCAAGTTTATTGTAGTAGATCATGTGGCAGAAACATTGACAGCGGTGGTATTAGAAGAAGACAACGAGAAAGGAAAAGAACGTGCTAAAAGGCTAACCGAAGAAATGATTGCAGAAGTACAGGCTGCAAAAAATGAGCCAGAGGCAGAGCGGAAATTTGTTCACGACGGAAAAATCATTAAAAAGTCCGATACTCTAGAGCAATATAGCAAAAAGGTAGAAAAGATAAAAGAATATATTCGTGAAGGACATATTTTCCAGACAGTTCTGTCTCAGCGTTGGACCATTGAGACCGGACAGAAAGGATTTGAACTTTATAAAGAATTAAGAGAGTTAAATCCTTCCCCGTACCTTTATTACTTTAATTATGGAGACTTTGAAGTGATCGGAAGTTCCCCGGAAATGATTGTAAAGCAGCAAGGTGGCAGAGTATTTACCTGTCCGATTGCAGGAACCAGAAAGCGTGGAAAGACTCCGGAGGAAGATGCATTATTAAAGGCAGACCTTTTAGGAGATGAAAAAGAACGTGCAGAACATGTAATGTTGGTAGATCTTGCAAGAAACGATATGGGAAGAATCGCAGAATTCGGAACCGTAAAGGTAACGCAGTTTATGGAGGTGCAGAATTATTCCCATGTAATGCACATCGTATCTATGGTAGAAGGACGAAAAAAAGGAGAATATCATCCATTTGACTTAGCGGCATCCTTTTTACCGGCAGGAACCTTAAGCGGAGCACCTAAGATTCGAGCCATGGAAATCATTGATGAATTAGAAGAAAGCCGCAGAGGACTTTATGGTGGAGCTACCGGATATGTAGACTTTGGCGGAGATATGGATTTTTGCATTACCATACGAACCATGGTGAAAAAAGGAAACAAAGTGTATTTGCAGGCAGGAGCCGGAATCGTAGCAGATTCAAAACCGGAAATGGAATATCAGGAGTGTTGCAACAAGGTAATGGCATTGGCGAAGACATTGGTGGAAGAAGAACATCTGTAAGGAGGAAAAACATGATACTTTTAATTGATAATTACGATTCCTTTACCTACAACTTATATCAGTATATGGGGATTTTTACAGAGGATATCAAAGTAGTGCGTAACGATAAAATTACAATTCAAGAGATAAAAGAAATACAGCCGGAGAAAATCGTATTGTCTCCCGGACCGAAAAGTCCAAAAGAAGCAGGTATTTGCATGGGAGTGGTAAAAGAGTTTTATGACAAGATTCCAATACTTGGTATCTGCCTGGGACATCAGTGTATCGGAGAAGCATTAGGCGGAACTGTTTCCTATGCGAAAAAGTTATATCACGGAAAACAGTCCCTGATACAGCACACAGGAGAAAGCATTTTTACAGGAATTGATTCTCCGGTAAAAATAGCAAGATATCATTCTCTGGCAGTACAAAAAGAGGGATTACCAAGTTGCTTAAAAGTTTTGGCAGAAACGGAAGATGGAGAGATTATGGCAATGCGCCACAAAGACTATCCGGTAGTGGGATTACAGTTTCATCCGGAATCCATCTATACGGAACACGGAAAGCGTATGATTGATAATTTTGTAAACGGCGTGATATAGAAAAGAGGTGTAAAAACTTGATATTGGATGAAATTGTAGCAGATAAGAAAAAACGACTACCCCAGCATAAGGCAAACATCAGTGAGCAAAAGATGCGGGAAATGGCAGAAGAAATGATAAAGAAGCGGCCGGTGGAAAAGAAAGGGAAAAATGCATTTTATGAGGCACTTGCCAAGACTGGGATTTCCATTATCGGAGAATTTAAAAAGGCATCTCCAAGTCTTGGAACAATAGAAAGCAAGATTAACCTGATAGATAGAATCGAGGAGTATAACGCTTCTGTAGATGCGATTTCCTGTTTGACAGAGGAAGATCATTTTCATGGAAGTGTGGATTATTTAAAAGAGATTCGCAAAATGTCTCCGCTGCCGATTATCCGAAAAGATTTTATGATAGAAGAATATCAGTTTTATGAAGCTAAGGTAATTGGTGCAGATGCTATTCTTCTCATTGCAGCTATTTTAGATGACGCACAGTTAAAGGACTTTTATAATCTGGCAACAGAACTTGGGCTGGATGCTTTGGTAGAAACTCACGATGAACGGGAAATGGAACGTGCGTTAAAATTGGATGCAGAAATCATCGGAGTAAATAACAGGGATTTGCGAGATTTTACCATTCGTTTAGATACCACCAGACGATTATCTAAGATGGTACCGCAAGATAAGATTTTTGTAGCAGAAAGCGGTATTGTAACAGACGATGATGTGCGATTTTTAAAGGAAAGCAGGGTAGATGCATTCCTGATTGGAAGAGCATTTATGGAAGCGGAAAATCCAAGAGAGCTGGCACTGCGATGGAAGAAAGGGTGATAGTAGTGAAAAAGCCCCAGATAAAGATATGCGGACTGACCAGAGTGGAAGATGCAAAGGCTTTAAATGAAGCAAAGGCAGATTATGCAGGATTTGTTTTTTATGAAAAAAGTAAACGAAATGTCAGTATAAAAGAGGCAGAAGAAATTGGAAGTTATTTAAATGATAAGATAAAAAAAGTAGCAGTTACCGTAAGTCCTGATGTAAAACTGCTAGAACAGATAGAACAGACGGGATTTCATATTTTACAGGTGCATGGGGAATTAAAAAAAGAAGTGTTAGAAAAGAGTCATATACCCATCTGGCGAGCCTGTAACCTTAAAAAATCTCAAGACATGGAAGAGTTAGAATACCATGAGAAAATCACAGGTTATGTGATAGATGCAGGGACAGCGGGCAGTGGTGAAACCTTTGCATGGGAGGAACATCAAGAAGAACTGTCAAAAATGCGAGAAACTGTATTTGCCGGAAAGCAATTCATCCTAGCAGGTGGATTACATGCCGGGAATGTAAAAAAAGGAATAGAACTATTTTCCCCGAATGTGGTAGATGTAAGCTCCGGCGTGGAAGGAAAACAAGAACAGTCCGGTAAGGACAAAACATTGATTTTAGAATTTGTAAAAAAGGTAAGGGAAGAATCCCTGGTGTAGATAACACAGAATGGAGGACAACATGGAAAGAAAACAGGAAAGATATTATGGAGAATTTGGTGGACAGTATGTATCAGAATCATTGATGAATACATTGGATGAATTAGATAAGGCATACGAAGAAGCCATACATGACGAGGAATTTTTAAAGCAGTATCATTACTATTTAAAACAGTATGTGGGAAGAGAAAATCCGCTGTATTATGCAGAAAAACTGAGTAAAGTATACGGCACAAAGATTTACTTAAAACGTGAGGACTTAAATCACACCGGAGCACACAAAATCAACAATGTAATCGGTCAGATTCTTTTGGCAAAACGTATGGGAAAGACAAAAGTAATTGCAGAAACCGGAGCAGGACAACATGGTGTGGCAACTGCAACCGGAGCAGCATTGTTTGGTATGGAGTGTACGGTATACATGGGAGCAGAAGACATCAAACGTCAGGAATTAAACGTATTTCGTATGGAAATGTTAGGAGCTAAGGTGGTTTCCGTTACTTCCGGAAGCAATACCTTAAAAGATGCCACTAATGAGGCAATTCGTACCTGGGCAAAAACAGCAGAAGATACATTTTATATCATCGGTTCTGCAGTAGGTCCATATCCTTATCCGAAAATGGTAAAAGAGTTCCAAAGCGTTATCAGTCGAGAAAGTAAAAAGCAGATATTAGAAGCAGAAGGAAGACTGCCGGATGTGGTAATGGCATGTGTCGGTGGTGGTTCTAATTCCATCGGAATGTTTGCAGACTTTATCGAAGAACCATCCGTAAAACTCATTGGAGTAGAAGCTGCCGGACTTGGTGTAGAAACAGGAAAACATGCAAGTGCCATGGCTCTTGGAAAACCGGGAACACTTCATGGAATGCGTTCTTACTTATTGCAGGATGAGGATGGAAACATTGAGCTGGCACATTCTATTTCCGCAGGATTGGATTATCCGGGAGTAGGACCGGAACATGCATACTTAAGAGATACCGGAAGAGCAGAATATGTTGCCATCACAGACAAGGAAGCCATGGATGCGTTACAGGAATTGTGTAGATTAGAGGGAATTATTCCTGCCATTGAAAGTGCTCATGCCATTGCCTATGCGAAAAAGCAGGCAAAGAAAATGAAACCGGATGACATTATGATTGTTTGCCTGTCAGGACGAGGAGACAAAGACGTGCATACCGTAGCAGATTATATGGCTGGTAAGGGATATTTGAATTAGAGAGTGAAATAGGAGAGGAAAAGAACGATGGAAAGTAGAATTGAACAGAGAATGCAGCAACTTCAGGAAAAAGGAGAAAAAGCATTTATTACCTATATGACCGCAGGACTTCCAAGTATGGAAGGATGCAAGGAGTTGATAAAAGCACAGGAACAGGCAGGTACCGATGTATTGGAATTGGGAATCCCATTTTCTGACCCGGTGGCAGATGGTCCGGTTATTCAGGACGCTTCTTACAAGTCCATTCAGCTTGGTACCAATCTGAAAAAAGTGTTTGCCCTAATGAAAGAGGTGCGCGCAGAAGGCGTAGAACTTCCGATTATTTTTATGATGTATTATAATACCGCGCTCTATTTTGGACTGGAAGACTTTGTAGAAGAGTGTATCAAAAGTGGGGTAGATGGATTGATTATTCCTGACTTACCATTAGAAGAACAAGGAGAGTTGCAGCAGTTTTTGCAAAAAGAAGGTGCACCGATTTTAATTGAACTGGTGTCTCCGGTATCCGCAGACCGAATACCAACGATTTTGGAAGGAGCAAGAGGATTTGTATATTGTGTTTCCGGTATGGGAGTTACCGGTCAAAGTGGAAACTTTCACAAGCAGATTTTAAATTACCTTGCCAGTGTGAAAAAAGTGTCTAAGATTCCGGTAATGATGGGATTTGGTATTGAAGAGGCAAAAGATGTAGCTCCGATGAAAGAGGTTATAGATGGAGCAATCGTAGGTTCTCATTTTATTAAGTTATTAGAAGCAAACGACTATGCACCAAAAGCAGCGGCAGAATATTGTAGTAGATTTAAGAAGGAATTAAATCAGTTATAGAGGATAAATACGGAGGATAATTAAAAATGAAAGAAGCAATTCAAAAGGTTGTAGACAGACAGGATTTAACAGAAGAAGAAGCAAAAAGAGTCATGAATATTATGTTGAGCGGCGAAGCAACACAGGCACAGATTGGTTCTTTTTTAACCGCAATGCGTATGAAAGGGGAAACCTTAGAAGAACTTACCGGATTTGCAGCAGTTTTAAAAGAAAAGGCAGAACATATTGCACCCAAAACCGCAAAATATGTGGATTTAGTCGGAACAGGTGGAGACAGAACCTTTACCTTTAATGTATCCACAACTTCTGCTTTTGTGGCAGCAGGTGCAGGACTTCCCATTGCAAAACATGGAAACCGTTCCATCTCCAGTAAAAGCGGCGCAGGAGATGTGTTAGAAGCATTAGGTGTCAACATTATGGCAGAACCGGAAGTGGTAACCAAGTGCGTGGAAGAAGCAGGAATCGGATTCATGTTTGCCCAGAGCTTTAACAAATCCATGAAGTATGTAGGTCAGGCAAGAAAAGAAATGGGAATTCGTACCGTATTTAATATTTTAGGACCACTTGCCAATCCTTCCGATGCAAAGTGCATGGTAGTGGGGGTATATGATTCTGCCATGACAGATATGGTGGCAAAAGCCATGAGCCGATTAGGAGTAGAAAATGGATTCGTAGTAAGCGGCGAAGACCATATGGATGAGTTTACCATTACCGGAAAAACAACCGTTTCCGAAATCAAGAACGGAGAGGTAAGCACCTACGAAGTAACACCGGAACAGTTCGGCTTAAAGAGAGCAACTTTAGAAGAATTGCAGGGGGGAGACGGCGAACAGAATGCTAAGATTACCACTGCTATTTTAAAGGGAGAAGAACAGGGAGCGAAGCGAGAAATCGTATTGTTAAATGCCGGAGCAACCTTGTATGCCGGAGGTATAGCAGATAGTATTGAAGATGGTATCAAAAAGGCAGCAGAATCCATTGATTCCGGAAAAGCGTATGAAGTATTAGAAAAATTAGTAAAGATGTCAAATCAGAAATAAATAAAAGAAGAAGTCTCTCTCATAAACGAGCATAAATGTTTTATGAGAGAGATTATCATAATATTAGTTGTAAAGTTTTTGAGTAAAATTGACATGATATCAGAGTTTTGTTAAACTGGTTAGAGAAAAGCTTGGGAGCATGATAAAGAGAGGGGATATAAGTATGTCTAATGAAGAAATCAAAATAAATCATGCGGCAGTAGAAGCCGGTATTGCAACCATTTCAGGTGCAGTTCACTACTTTCAATCAGTAACATTGAATCCATCAGATACACAAACTACAATTACAGCTAATGCAAAAGCACAACAGGTTTACGCAAAATCGCAACAAGTCTTACAACGTATGCAAAGTGCGATGGTACAGGAGACTCATAATATAGAGAGCCTGGGTGTAACTTTTCAGCAATACGATGAGCAGTTAAAAGAGATATGGAATAATAAAGTTGCAACTTCAAAATAGAAAACAGGGAGTAGAGAGTGGAAAAGATTAATATATTAAATAACATTAGCAACAATGAGGAAAATATGTTAGTGCAATTAGCAAAAGCGATAAAAGAAGAATTTCCACCAGATGGATTGACACTGGAAATAGTGTTGACAAGACCGGAGGAGGTTTATCAATTTGGAGAAAAGTTACCTAAAGACGTGAGAAAACTATATAGGAATATTGTTGAAAATAAAATTAATGAAATGAGTGAGATGGAATGAAAAAGAAATTAATTATAGGTGGTTGGGTAATCGTTATTTTCTTATTTGGAGTTACGGTGATTCGTCCCATGATATTGGATCATATGAGAAAAGTAAAATTTGAAGACGAAAAAATGGGATTTGTGATAAGAAGTTCATCGGAAGAAAAATCAGAGGAAAAATTTCGAGAGAATAATTTAGAAGAGGTAACTTATTTAAATATTATGTATCCCGGCTGGTATGATACTTTGGTAGATATAGAAAAATGTAAAAAGTTAAAAACGCTAGAAATTGGTCATTGGGAGTATGCAGGCGGAAAAGATATGAGCGATGAAGGTTGGATTCGGCAGATGGAAGAAGAATTGGATGGTATCACAAAAAGCTGTTCCGAAATAAATTCTTTGATGCTTGTAGGTTCTGAAGGACATTTTGAACTGAATGATTTAAAATTCTTGAAGAATGCAAAAAAATTAGAGGATTTAACACTGTTTTATCAGCCGGCAAAGGATTATTCGGCTATTTTAGAAATACCACATTTAAAGAGTTTGTTTTTTAAAGGGTGTAATATAGCAGAAATGGATATGTTACAGGATCTTACTGAATTGAAAAGTTTATGGATAAAGGAATGTGATGTTTCAAAGGCAGGGCAGATTGTAAATCTGAAATCTCTGGAAGATTTAGACCTTGAGAACACACCACTTGCTGGAAATGCAGAAGAGCTAGGCATTATATTTGCAAACTGTCCTAATATAGAAACGCTGAATTTGTCTGTAAAAGAGGGAAAATTAAGTGATTTGAATTTCTTAGAGAATGCAGAAAATTTAAAGGAACTTATATTAACCAATCAATCACTTACGGATTATTCGTTAATAGCAAAATGCTGCAAATTAAAGAATTTATCATTAGGAGGATGTGAGATTTCAGACTTAAGTATACTGAACGGTCTGGATAATCTGGAGAGACTGGGACTGAGAGGAACAAATGTATCGGAAGCAAAGGATATTTTAAAGTTAAAGAATCTAAAGTATTTATATATTACAGATACCCCGCTAGCAGAGAATGAAGAACAGATAGAGCTTATTGAAAAGCAATTTCCGGGAATTGAAATTTATAAGTAAAAGAGAGAAAACTAAAAAGCAAGATATAAGACATATAAAAAGAGGGAAGTAAATAGTTTTCCAATTGTAATAGCAGTAGGAGTAAAATTATGAAAAAGAGAATTGGTATCGGAGGCGTTATTCTTCTTTTAGTAGTGGGAGTAGTTATTGCGGGTGTCATATTAAGGAATAATTCACAAAAGATTATATTTCAGGATGATGTGATGGCGACATTAATAGCGGAATCTGTGGGAGTAGAATCTGTGGATAAACTTCAAGTAGAGGATTTAGAAAAAGTTGAAATGCTTAATATAGGGTATACAGGGTATTATGATACTTTGTTGGATATAGTAAAGTGCGTTAAATTAGAGAGATTAGTTATAGGAGAACCAGAATATGCATTTTGCCACTATTATTGAAGAGGAAAAGAGATTCCAGAATTAGAGAGCAAGGAAAGAATTGAGCAGATAGAGTCGGAATTGGGAATGATTTTAAAAAAATGTCCCAATCTAAAGATTTTATATATTTCTAATAAAAGTAGAAATTTTGAACTGAATAACTTAGATTTTCTGAAAGAAGGACAAGAAATGATATCACTTAATATTGAGTATCAATCAGTAATGGATTATTCGATTATATCAAAGTGTGTGAGGGTGAAAACGTTATCATTATATGGAAGTGATATAACAAAATTAGATATGATAACAGAGCTTTCTGAATTAAATTATTTGAATATAGGAAAGACTAATGTTTCGCAAGCAGAGGATATATTAAAACTTAAAAATTTGAAATATTTAAATATTACAGACACACCGCTTGCAGAGAATGCGGAGCAGTTAGAACTTATTCAAAAGCAATTTCCGGAAATCGAGATTCAGAAGTAAAAGAGAGGTAATCAAAATGCAGGATATAAGACATATAAAAAGAGGGAAGTAAATAGTTTTCCAATTGTAATAGCAGTAATAAGCAGCAATATAAATCTTCTCATGCAGCGGAGGTTTATAGTGAATTTGATTGCTGTGTAAATTTTGTGGATTTTAATTTGCAAGAAAATGACAGCCATGTATTTTATCCGTATGTAGGGAACACAACAGAACAAAAAATAGTTTTAATAAATAAGTATCTGGGCGCAGTTGAATCGACGTATTTAACGCAAGAGATAATATTAAAAAATCCACAGAGTGTATGGAAATTTAAACGTGAAATGGAAGAAGAGGCGGAATTGATTTACCAATATAATCGGATAATTTCAAATGATATAAGAGAATAAGAGAAAGAAGGTAAAAATGAAAAGGAAAATAAGTATAGGTTTTGGAGTGAGTCTTGTTTTGCTAATTGGTATACTGATTGGCAAAGAAACTTTGTTAGGAGATTTGAAAGAAAATTTGCTTGATAATAATTCAAAGGTTACATTTGAGGATGATGAGATGGCAAAAGTAATAGCTGAATTTGCGGGAGTGAACGTGAGTAAGATTAGGGAGGAAGATTTAGAAAAGGTAGAGGTATTGAATATTGGTTATACTGGTTATTATGATACCTTAGTTGATATTGAAAAATGTCCTAATTTAAAAAGGTTAATGGTGGGTTATTCAGAAGAGGCTTTTGATAAATATCCGTTTAAAAGCAAACCAATACCAAAACCGGAAACAGAAGAGAAAATTTATCAGATAGAAAATGAACTGGAAGGTATTTTAGAAAAATGTCCTAATTTAACAACGATATATCTATCAAATGAAAAAGGAAATTGTGAATTAAAGGATTTAGAGTTTTTAAAAAAAGGAAAAAATCTTGAAGTGATTAATCTTTTTTATCAATCAGAAATTGATTATTCGGCTATTTCGGAGTGTACCAAATTACAGTGCCTGACATTGTTTTATTGTGATGTTTCAGATTTAGAAATGATAGGTAAGTTAGAAAAATTGGAATGTATGGATTTGCGTGGAACTAATGTTTCGGAAGCAACAGATATATTGAAGTTGAAAAAGCTTAGTTTTTTTATGATTACAGATACCCCTCTCGCAGAAAACGAGGAACAATTGGAGCTTATTCAAAATAAGTTTCCTGAATTAGAGATAGAGAAAGATTATTAGTGACTCAGGAAGTTTTGTAATGGATGAAGGAAAAGGGCAACTTATCGGCAGTGTATGTGAAAGACTGTCTAAGAAAGTTGATGAAAAGAGAGAAAAGGAGGTTTTAGGTATGGTTGTTGGTTATGTCTCAGTTGTAGGAGATGCAGAATATGATTGGTTGTATAATTACTTATAAAAAAATGCGATAAAGGAATAGGCGGGAAGTGATGAGAAAGAAAATTATAGTTGGGTTGATAGTAACGATAACATTGGTTGCAGCGGCCATAATTGCCCTGCCAATCATTCGAGACAACGCACGAAAGGTTACATTTGCGGATGAACGAATGGGTAATAGAATAGTTTCATATGCAGGAATGAGTGAAGAGGATTTTCGTGAAGAGGATTTGGATAAGGTGGAGTGGTTTAAAACCGGATATACAGGACAATACAGCACGTTAGTGGATATAGAAAAGTGTCAGCAATTAAAAATTCTAGAAATTGGTAGAACTTTCAGTTTGTATCCAGAGGAGCATGGATATAAGGAACATGATTTAGAACCAGAAAGTGAAGAGAGAATCCAGCAGATAAAGAAAGAATTGGGAAGTATATTAAAAAATTGTCCCAAATTAGAGAGGTTGAGTTTGGATGGTCAGAAAAAGTATTTTGAATTAGGTGATGTGTCTTTCCTCAAGAATGGGAAAAGATTGAAGAGTCTTGCGTTTCGGTGTCAGCCAGAGTTGGATTATTCCACACTTTCGGAATGCTCCAATTTGCGTACCTTGATTTTCCAAGGGTGTGAGATGTCGGAGTTAGATATGTTGAGTCATTTTAATAAATTGGAGCATCTGGAGGTAATACAGAGTGAAGTTTCAGAAGCAGGAGACATATTAAAATTGCAATCATTGATAGAATTAGTTTTTGCAGATACTGCCCTTGCGGGAAATGAAGAACAATTAGAAAAAATTTTTGAAAATTGTCCCAATATAAAAAAGTTAACGTTGGTATATGGAAAAAGAAGTGAGGGATTAAATAATTTGGAGTTTTTGAAAAAGGCAGATAAACTGGAAGAACTTACTCTTGTAGGACAGCCGGAAATGGATTATTCTGCAATTTCAGAATGTTATCAATTAAAGAGATTAGGATTGTTGGAATGTAATATTTCTGATTTTAGTATACTAAATGGGTTGGAAAATTTAGAGAGTTTAAATTTGACAGCAACGGATATTTCGGAGGCTAAGGATTTATTAAATCTGAAGAATCTGAAAGAACTAGATATTATTGGTACTCCACTTGCAGAGAATGAGGAACAGCTAGAACTGATTTATCAGAAATTTTCAGATATTGACATTTGTCAGGAAATGAGTGATTTGGGTGATTAAAAATTGAAAAGCAATTTCCGTGAATAGAGATTCAAGAATAGAGAGAAAAGTAATGAAAGAGAAAAAAAGAAAAAACACTTGGGTAGTAATTATATTATTAATAGCGTTAGTATTTATGACCCCAACATTATTGGAACATGCCAGAAGAATGAAAGTGGAAAATGAATGGGGTGGCAGAAAACTACTTATGTATGATGGGGTAGGAGTAGAAAAAATTCGTATCAATGATTTGGAACAAGATGAATGTTTAGAAAACTTATATACGGAAGAGCAGATGATAGAACTTTCAAGGGCATTCATGAGTGGAGCCTCGAAACAAGACATGGATGCAGTTTGGGAGGCTGAAAATCATGATATTTGTTTTGAACGAATATTCCCTGTTTCCCCTCAGGGAGAACAAACTGTTAATATAGAAGAAGTAGAAAAAATTCTGAGTAAGGATTCTAAGAAAATTACCAGTGAAGAATATGATGTACTTACCTTAGCATATTTGTTGGCAAAAGAGGATGATTTGGATGCTTTTTTTCTGAATATGTTGAAAGGGAGAACAGATTATAATCAGTCCTGGTATGCATCATCAATGTATTATAAGGTCTATTCCCAGTGGGAGATAGACCATGAAAAAGTGAGACAAATAGGAGAAAGAGTTGCATGCTATGAAAAAGGATTGTTGCGACTAATTTGGGAATACCAAACAGAAGGAGAGGAAGATAACTTAAAAGATATTAGAATAAAATGTAAAGCACAGAGGAAAAATGTTTTACAACGTATGACGCTTTTAGATGTTGTAAATCAAATGGGAGTATTTGCTGGAGAATATAAAGCAAATACACCAATATTAACCGTTAAGAAGACTGAAAATAGAGAATTATTACTAGAACTTAGTGAGGGAGAAGCTGTTAGTGGCATAAAACCTGCAGATTCTACATTAAGACAATCAACAGTTATAGTCAGTCCTACGCAAATAGGGGTGTTTGTTGATGATTGGCAGATTGATTATTCTGAAGATGTGCTCGATGGTTATCTTGGCAGTAATACGGCAAAAAAGTATGAAAAATCAAAGAATTTGGAGTTGATTGAAAAACAATGTAATGATATGGAAATTGCAATGTTGTACAGTAATTATGATTGTTGCGTGAACTATGTGGATTATAATTTGGCAGAAAATAGTACGCATATGTTCTATCCGTATGAGGGCGAGCAAACGGAATCTAAAATAAGGCGGATGAATAATAGTAATAAAAATAATCAAACAGAAGATTATGGACGAGAAGAATTGGCTGAGCTCTTAAGAAAGGAATTTCCAATGGAGGGTTTGAGTGTAGAGATTGTTTTGTCAAGACCAGATGATGTTATTAAATTTGTAAAAGGGTTATCTGGAAGGTCAGAGGATATTTATTTTGATATAATTGGGAATAAAATAAAAGAATAACTGGAAATACATAACGAAAAACTATAAAAATTCAATTGCCTGTGTTATACTTATACTCAAATAGCAGAATGCAAAGAAAGAGGTTAAGTATGGCACAGGCAGTTGTTACATTGAAAAAAGGCGAAGGGCGCACCCTAAAGTCTGGCGGTGCATGGATATATGACAATGAAATAGATTCTATTATGGGAAGTTTTGAAAACGGAGACATTGTAATCGTACATGATTTTGACGGTTATCCTATGGGAAAAGGGTTCATTAATATCAATTCCAAAATCCGTATTCGTATGATGACACGAAAAAAAGAACAGGAGATTGACGCAGCATTTATCAAAATGCGTGTAAAAAATGCCTGGGAATATCGGAAAAAGACCGTGGATATCAGTTCCTGTCGTGTGATTTTCGGAGAGGCAGATTGGCTTCCGGGACTTGTGGTAGACAAGTTTGAGGATGTATTGGTTATGCAGTCTTTAGCACTTGGCATTGACAGATTCAAAGAAGAAATTGCAAAAGATTTAATAGAATGTATGGCTGAGGACGGAATTACCATCCGAGGTGTATATGAGCGAAGCGATGCAAAAGTGCGAAAACAGGAAGGAATGGAACTGGTAAAGGGATTCATCGGAGAACCTTTCGATACCAAAGTACAGATTGTTGAAAACGGTGTAAAGTATTATGTAGATGTAAAAGACGGACAAAAGACCGGATTCTTTTTGGACCAAAAATATAACAGACAGGCAATCCAGCGATTGTGTAAAGGTGCGAAAGTATTAGACTGCTTTACCCATACCGGTTCTTTTGCACTGA
This sequence comes from Roseburia sp. MSJ-14, assembly GCF_018918225.1. Lineage (NCBI taxonomy): Bacteria > Bacillati > Bacillota > Clostridia > Lachnospirales > Lachnospiraceae > Roseburia > Roseburia sp. MSJ-14. The sequence continues at coordinate 130,448 of NZ_JAHLQD010000056.1, read as the reverse complement.
ATGCAGGAATTGCAGGGGCAGCAAGTGTACTTGGTGTAGATGCATCTCAGCTTGCAGTAGATCAGGCAACAGAAAATGCTGCATTAAATGGCTTGGAGAAAACAGTACGCTTTGAGTGCCATGATGTGTTTGAACTACTTCCGGAACTGGAACAAAAGGGAGAGAAGTTTGATGTGGTAATCTTAGACCCGCCGGCATTTACCAAGTCCAGAAATTCCATCAAAAATGCAGTAAAAGGATATCGTGAGATTAACTTGCGTGGAATGAAATTGGTGCGTGACGGAGGATATCTTGCTACTTGTTCCTGTTCTCATTTCATGGATTATGAATTGTTTACCAAGACGCTTCATCAGGCAGCAGCCAATGTACATAAACGTTTACGTCAGGTAGAATTCCGCACCCAGGCACCGGATCATCCAATTCTTTGGGCCGGTGAGGAAGCGTCTTATTATTTGAAGTTTTACATCTTTCAGGTGTGTGAGGAGAAATAAGCATGAATATATTAACAGCAGAACATCTGACAAAAGCATATACAGCGGAAAGAACCTTGCTGTCAGACGCGGCTTTTAGTCTTCAGGAAGGAGAAAAAGTTGGCGTTATTGGCGTGAATGGGATGGGCAAATCCACACTGTTAAAGATATTGGCAGGAGTAGAAGAACCGGATGAAGGAACCGTCATCATGGGAAATCATGTGAAAATGGCATATTTGGAACAGACCCCGGTATTTGAAGATACCCTGACCATTTTAAAGGCAGCATTGCGAGGATTAGACCAGCAGGACATGGTACTAGAAAGTGAAGCAAAGTCCATGTTGTATCAGCTTGGTTTTACGGATGTGGAGCAGACAGTAAAACACTTATCCGGTGGGCAGAAGAAGCGAATTGCCTTGGTAAACACAGTATTGCAACCGGTAGAAATCCTGATTTTGGACGAGCCGACGAACCACTTGGATAACGAAATGTCTCAGTGGTTAGAAGACTTTCTGGTAAAATTCAAAGGTGCAGTTGTCATGGTAACTCATGATCGTTATTTTTTAGACAGAGTGGTAGACAGAATTGTAGAAGTAGAATACGGAAATATTTACAGTTATCCGGGAAGCTACGCAGATTATGTGGGGCTGAAAATGCAGCGTCAGAATATGGAATTGGCAAGTGAGCGGAAACGGAAAAGTATTCTGAAGAAAGAGCTGGCATGGCTGGCAAGAGGAGCAAGAGCCCGTTCCACCAAGCAAAAAGCTCACATTCAGCGGATAGAGGATATGTTGGCGGCAGATGGACCGATAGAAGAAACCAGTATAGAAATGACTTCTTTAGCCTCCCGCATGGGGAAGAAAACCATAGAAATCAATGGACTTTGCAAGTCATATGGAGAACGAAAACTCATTGATGATTTTACCTATATCTTTTTGAAAAACGATAGAATCGGAATTGTGGGACCAAATGGTTGCGGAAAATCCACCTTGTTAAAAATGATATTAGGACAGGTGATGCCGGATGCAGGAACCATTGAAATCGGAGAAACCATAAAGATAGGATATTTTTCACAGGATAATTCCCACATGGATGAATCTGTGAAAGCTATTGAATATGTAAAAGAAGTGGCGGAATTTATTCAGACACCGGATGGGAAAATCAGTGCATCTGCATTAATGGAGCGGTTCTTGTTTGATGGCACTATGCAATGGACACCCATCGGAAAACTTTCCGGTGGAGAACGCAGAAGGTTGTATCTGATGCGAATTTTGATGGGTGCACCCAATGTATTGATTTTGGACGAGCCTACCAATGATTTGGATATTAAAACCCTGACTATATTAGAGGATTACTTAGATTCCTTTGACGGAATTGTAATTACCGTATCCCATGACCGTTATTTCCTGGAACGCTTGGTAAAGCGTATCTTTGCTTTTGAAGAAAATGGTCATTTGCAGCAGTACGAAGGCGGGTATCTGGATTACATCCGTGCAAGAAAAGAGAGACAGGAAAAGAGCGGTATCGGAAACGGAACGGTTGCAACAACCAAGAAGACAGAAGGAAAAACCTCTCAGGAGGACAAGGCAAAACCGAATTATTCACCGAAAAAGTTAAAGTTTTCCTATAAAGAACAGCGGGAATATGAGACAATAGACGAAGACATTGCAAAATTGGAAGAAAAGGTAGAAAAATTAGAAGAAGAAATACAAAAAAATGCCACCAATAGCGTGAAATTAAGAGAATTGCTGGAAGACAAAGGAAAAGCAGAAATGCAATTAGAAGAAAAAATGGAACGCTGGGTATATTTAAATGATTTGGCAGAACAGATACAGGCACAGGGAAAATAAAAAATACCAATAGAAGTGAGGAAAACAATGGATACGAAATTTCAAAAAAAGCATGAATCTGACATGACAGCAAAAGAAAAAAGGGAGTTAGAACGAGAAAAATTAGCATCCATGCATGGCAAGGAGAAAATAGAGTATATATTATCCTATTACAAGTTTCATATCGGAGTAGTGATTTTACTGATTCTTCTTGCGGTAGGTGTCACCCAGTGGATAGATGATTTTAAAGATGAAAATTATATCTATGCAACTGTGATTAATGCACCCAAAGAGAGCAAAGACATTATGAAGGATTTCCGAAAAAGTATCGGAGATGAAGAAGAGCATCATAAGTATGTGTTAGATACCGATGTATTTCTTACACGGCAAAAACCAGATCAGGAACCGAGTTTGGATTATACCGCACAAATGAAACTGTCTACACAGGTGGGTTCAGCAAGTCTTGATTTAATGATTTGTCCGAAAACGGTCTATGATATGTATACAGGAGAGGATATGTTATACAACATATCCGACCTTATGGGAGAAGATTTTGTGGAAGAACATAAGGATATTTGTACGTCAGATGCCATTATGGTACAGGACAATGAAGTGCTGAACCAATATAACCTTTTATTGGGAAATGAAGACATGTATTTGATTGTATTTCAATATAGCGAACATCCGGAAATTGACAAAGAATTTGTGGAATTTCTGATGAAATAGGAAGTGAGACAATGGCAAAGAAGAAAGAAATTAAAACCAATGCGATGCGCATTTTGGATAAGAACAAGATAAAATATGAAGTGTTGCAGTACGAATGTGATGAATTTATCGATGGGATTCACACAGCGGAAAAGACAGGAGCACCCATTGAACAGTCCTTTAAAACCTTAGTGCTTCAGGGAAAAAGTAAGCAGTATTATGTATTTGTTTTGCCTATTGCAGAAGAAATAGATTTAAAACATGCAGCACGATTGGTAGAAGAAAAATCCGTAGAAATGATCCATGTAAAGGACATTACGGATATTACCGGATATGTCCGAGGTGGATGCAGTCCATTGGGAATGAAAAAGAATTATCCGGTAATACTGCAAGAAGATGCCTGCAAGTATGATAAAATGTATATTAGCGGTGGAAGAATCGGAACTACCTTGTGTCTGAACCCACAGGATTTAATTCAGGTAACCGGAGCGAAAACAGGCAACTTTTTAGTATAATAGTAAAAACAAGGCATAAAAGCCTTTTCTTTTTCAGAAAATGGTATTATAATAGCGGGCAGGGAGCATAGGCTCCCTTACTTGCGTTTGTTAAGTAAAACAGAAATGAGGAAATATATGGCATATCAGATTATTACGGATGGTTCTTGTGATTTAGGAGCCGATATCCCAAAAGAAAAAGGAATCAGAGTAGTACCTTTTTATGTAACATTTGATGGAGTGAATTATAAAAAGGAAATAGAAGAAGTGGGCGTAAGAACCTTCTATCAGGAAATGGTGGACCACCCGAAAGTATTTCCCAAGTCATCGTTACCGTCAGTTCAGGATTATGCAGAAGTTTTTGAAGAGTATGCAAAAAAGGGACTGGATATGATTTGTCTTTGTATTACCACGAAGTTTAGTGGTTCTTACAATTCTGCCAAAACAGCGGCAGATATGATAAAAGACAATTATCAGGATATTCGTATTGAAGTAGTAGATACCACAGTAAACACCGTATTACAGGGATTGCTTGTGCTGGAAGTGGCGAGAATGCAGGAAAATGGTTTGACTTTTGAAGAAACCATAGCACAAATTGAACGCATTAAGTCTACCGGAAGAATTATATTTACTGTAGGAAATTATGAATATCTGATTCATGGTGGAAGAATCGGAAAAGTTATGGGAACAGCCGCTTCCACATTAGGAATTAAGCCGTTAATTATGTTACGGGAGGGAGAGATTTTTCCTACCGGAATTACCAGAAATCGGAACAAAGGAAAAAAGCGTCTGATTGAGCAGGCAAAAGACCATTTTGAGAAAATAGGAAAATCCCCGGATGATTATCAGATTGTGGTGGGATATGGATATGAACGTGAAGAAGCAGTAGAGTTTCGTGATGCATTACTTGCATCCATGAAGACGTATTCTAATATAAAAGATATAGATATTTTCCAAATCGGAGCAACCATTGGTGTGCATACCGGACCATATCCCATTGGTCTTGGTTTGATTCAAAAATACGATAGATAATAGTGGAGGAGTTATGCAGATTATTATAGTGGGTTGTGGAAATGTAGGAACAACATTGACAGAACAATTAAGCAAAGAAGGTCATAACATTACCGTGGTAGATACCAACGCTGCCAAGGTGGAGAATGTGGCAAATCGTTATGATGTAATGGGAATTGTAGGAAATGGAGCAAGTTTCCTGATACAAAAAGAGGCAGGTATTGATGCAGCAGATTTGATGATAGCAGTAACAACTTCTGACGAATTAAATCTTCTGTGTTGTCTGATTGCAAAAAAAGCAGGTGGATGCCATACCATTGCCAGAGTGCGTAATCCAATTTACAATAAAGAAATTGCATTCATTAAGGAAGAATTGGGACTGTCCATGGTTATTAATCCGGAACAGGCAGCGGCCAACGAAATTGCAAGACTGTTAAAGTTCCCATCTGCCATTAAAGTAGATACCTTTGCCAAGGGAAAAGTAGAATTGTTAAAATGCAAATTATGCGAAAATTCTATTTTAGCAGGACGCCCATTAACAGATATATCAGCAAAACTTCACTGTGATGTACTGATATGTACCGTAGAACGTGGAGAAAAAGTATTTATTCCGTCCGGAAATTTTGAATTACAGGCAAAGGATGTTATTTCGGTAGTTGCTTCGCCAAAGAAGGCAAACGAATTTTTTAAGAAAATCGGAATGACCACCAACCGTATTAAAAACTGTATGGTTATCGGTGGAGGTGAGACCACATATTACCTTGCACAGCAGCTTCTTCCTATGGGAATTGAAGTAAAAATTGTGGAACAAAACAAAGCAAGATGTAATGAATTAAGTGAGCTTTTGCCACAGGCGATGATTATTTGCGGAGACGGAACGGAGCGTAGTCTGCTTCACGAAGAAGGAATCGAAAAGACACAGGCATTTGTTTCCTGGACAAACTTTGACGAAGAAAATATTATGTTGACTCTTTTTGCAAAAAGTATTTCTAAAGCAAAGAATGTAACAAAGGTTCATCGAATCGAGTATGACGAGATTATTGAAAACCTTGACTTGGGAAGTGTGCTATATCCGAAAAATATTACTGCTGAGTATATTATTCAGTATGTGCGAGCAATGCAAAATTCCATCGGAAGTAACATTGAAACATTATATCAGTTGATTGAAAACAAAGTAGAAGCATTAGAGTTTCGTGTACATGACCAGTCAGAGCTGATAGGAATTCCATTGAAAGAGTTACGATTGAAAGATGATTTATTGTTGGCATGTATCAATCGTCGTGGAAGAATTATTACTCCGGGTGGACAAGATACCATTGAAATAGGGGATACCGTTATCGTAGTAACAACAAATCGTGGATTCCATGATTTGAAGGATATTCTAAAATAGGCAAGGAAGGAATGGAGTAGAGGAATGCATTATTCAATTATTAGGTATATTCTTTGCTGGGTGTTAGAATTTCAGGCATTGTTTTTGGCATTGCCTTGTATTGTTGCAGCCTGTTATGGTGAGAAACAGGGATGGATGTTTCTTTTTGTGGCAGTGGGATGTTTTGCGATAGGTGCGTTAGGCAGGTTGAAAAAAGCCAAAAGTGACGTTTTTTATGCACGAGAGGGATTCGTAACAGTTTCTTTAAGCTGGATTATTATGAGTCTTACCGGTGCATTACCGTTTTTTCTTACCGGTGAGTTTGATACCTATACCGATGCATTGTTTGAAACAATTTCCGGTTTCACTACCACCGGAGCCAGTATATTAAGTGATGTAGAAGCATTGTCCCGTTGTACCATGTTCTGGAGATGTTTTACACACTGGATTGGCGGTATGGGTGTATTGGTACTGATATTAGCAGTACTGCCTTTGGCAGGTGGCTATAACATGTACCTGATGCGGGCAGAAAGTCCGGGACCTACCGTTGGAAAATTAGTACCGAGAGTGCGTCACACGGCAAGAATCCTGTATGAAATGTATGTATTAATGACAATCGTGGAAATCATCACATTGTTATTGGCAGGGATGCCGCTGTATGACTCTATCACATTGTCATTTGGTACTGCCGGTACCGGAGGCTTTGGACTGTTAAATACCGGAGCCGCGGAATACACTGCAACCGTGCAGATTATACTTACTGTATTTATGATATTATTCGGAATTAACTTTAACGTCTACTTCCTGATTCGGGAGCGAAAAGGGCTGGCAGCGTTAAAATACGAAGAAATGCGGTACTACTTAGGTGTTATTGCAGTAGCAATACTTCTAATTACCGTGAATGTAAGAGAGTTTTTCACAACCATTGGAGAGACCGTGCGTCATGTGGCGTTTCAGGTTGCATCCATTATTACCACTACGGGATTTTCTACTACGGATTTTAATAAGTGGCCGGAGTTTTCTAAGTTTATATTGGTAATATTGATGTTTGTAGGAGCGTGTGCAGGAAGTACCGGAGGCGGAATTAAAATATCCCGTGTGATGATTATGGCAAAGCTTGCGAAAAATGAGTTTTCTCATTTAATTCATCCGAAGCGGGTGCGCCAGATTTCCTTGGAAAAACATGTGGTAAATAAGGAAACACTACGTTCTATTTCTGTATTTTTTATTGCATATACATTCATTTATGCAACATCGGTGTTGCTGATTTCGTTGGATAATTTGGACTTTACCACGAATTTTACAGCAGTAGCGGCAACCTTAAATAATATTGGTCCGGGACTTAGAATGGTAGGACCAACGTCTAACTTTTCCGTATATTCAGATCCGGCAAAGTATGTTTTGATGTTTGATATGCTTGCAGGACGTTTGGAATTGTTCCCAATGTTATTATTATTTGCACCATCAACCTGGAAACGCAATTAAAAAGGAAGTGTTACATATGCGTCAGATGGAATTTAAAATGGAACGAACAGGATTGCTAAAAGAAGGGGATGTTTTACCTATTACAGAGGGAAAACTCCCTACTTCTTATTATTATACTTTAGGTAAGGCGTATGCCATGTCGGCAAACTATACCTTTAGTGAGCGTTTGAAATCAAGAGAAGGAAAAGTAGTAAAAGTACATGAGACACCGAAAGGGTTCTTTGTGACGGTGGAATTTGATGAATAGGAAGGCATATATGGAGTCAAGAGTTGCAATTATCGGAATTATTGTAGAAGAAGCAACTTCCGTAGATGAATTGAACCGTATTTTACATGAATATGGGGAGTACATTATTGGAAGAATGGGAATTCCGTATCAAAAAAAGGGAATCAATATTATTAGTATTGCAGTGGATGCACCGCAGGATGTAATCAGTGCGCTGGCAGGAAAACTTGGAAAGTTGCCGGGAGTTAGCAGTAAAGCGGTATATTCCCCGCGAAAGGAGAAAAGCAATGGGATTAAATAGTACACCTTCTGCGGAAAGGGTACATATTGGCTTTTTCGGAAGAAGAAATGCAGGAAAATCCAGCGTGGTGAATGCAGTCACCGGACAAGAACTGGCAGTAGTTTCGGAAGTAAAAGGAACAACTACAGACCCGGTACAAAAGGCAATGGAATTACTTCCTATGGGACCGGTGGTAATTATTGATACACCGGGAATTGATGATGAAGGAACGCTGGGAGAACAGCGAGTACGAAAGACCAAACAGATTTTAAATAAAACAGATGTAGCAGTTTTGGTGGTAGATAAAACCGTAGGGATTACAGGGGTAGAAGAGGAACTACTTCACATTTTCCAAGAAAAAAAGATTCCCTATGTAGTTGCCTTTAATAAGCAGGATTTGCCACAAGGTAGTGTTCCTAATGAGAAATACGCAATTGCAGTTAGTGCCAAAACAGGGTTTCAGGTAGCAGAATTAAAGGAAAAAATTGCAGGACTTACTATCACAGAAGAACCCAAATTAAAGATTGTGGGAGATATTATCAAACCTTCCGATTTTGTAGTGCTGGTCGTACCAATTGACAAGGCGGCACCAAAAGGAAGACTGATATTACCACAACAGCAGACGATTCGGGATATTTTAGAGTCCGATGCTACCGCTATTGTGGTGAAGGAATACGAACTGCGTGAGACGTTAGAGCAGTTGGGGAAAAAGCCGTCATTGGTAATTACAGACAGTCAGGTTTTTGCAAAGGTTAGCGCAGATACGCCAAGAGATATTCCACTTACCTCTTTTTCTATTTTATTTGCAAGATATAAAGGAAATCTTCAGACAGCAGTACAGGGAGCGGCAACAATAGAGAGCTTAAGAGACGGCGATAAAGTACTGATATCAGAGGGGTGTACCCATCATCGCCAATGTGATGACATTGGTTCGGTAAAGATTCCAAGATGGTTAAAAAATTATACAGGAAAAGAACTTCAAATTGAATTGAGCTCGGGAACAGAATTTCCGGAAGATTTATCCCAATATAAGTTGATTATTCATTGTGGTGGTTGCATGTTAAACGAGCGAGAAATGAAATATCGTCAGAAATGTGCAGGAGACCAGAATGTGCCCATTACCAATTATGGAATTGCCATTGCTTATATGCAGGGGATTTTAAGGCGCAGCGTTGAAATGTTTCCGCATATTTTAGCAGAGCTGCCAGAGGAGTAGAAGTCAGATGGAAAAATTATATGGAGAACAGACCAAACTGGCAGAGGAGAACTTTCGACTGGAATGGAAAAAAGTAAATACGGGCTTGATTTATGCCATGATACAGGTGAAGAAAGCAGTGGCAGTCACATATCAGAAGCTGCTTTCAGAGAAAAAAGAATTATATGAAGCAATGGAAAAATCCTGCGACTTATTGCTGCGTGGAATAGAAAAGAACAATATAGAAGGAATGCCAGTGGAAAAAGTCTTTGTGACAGATGCGTTGCAAGGTGGTGCAGGAACTTCTACTCATATGAATGTGAATGAGGTTTTGGCGAGTTTCACCCAAAAGGAACTGAAAAATAAGCAACAAGTACATCCGTTAGATGATATGAATCGCGGACAGTCAACGAATGATGTATATCCCACTGCCCTTCGTATTGCAGCAATTCAGCGATTACGGGAATTAAGCGAAGAATGTGCAAAGCTTCAGACTGCCTTACAGGAAAAGGAAAATCAATACGATGGTATTAAGAAGCTTGGACGCACAGAGTTGATGGATGCAGTTCCCATCACACTGGGAAATGAATTTGGAGCCTATGCGCAGGCAGTTGCCAGAGACCGTTGGCGGCTTTATAAAGTAGAAGAACGTCTGCGCCAGACCAATTTAGGCGGAACAGCGGTAGGAACCGGAATAGGAAACAGTCATAAATATCAGGCATTGGTAATCGAAAACTTGCGGGATATTACCGGGATTGGATTGGCGAGGGCAGAATATCCTATGGATATGACACAGAATCAGGATGTATTTGTGGAAGTATCCGGACTTTTAAAGGCACTGGCAGTGAATCTTACCAAGATAGCCAATGATTTTCGACTTATGAACAGTGGACCGGATGGTGGATTTGGAGAAATCCGTCTGGCAAAAATGCAGGCAGGAAGTACCATTATGCCGGGAAAAGTAAATCCGGTTATGGCGGAAATGACCATGCAGGTTTCCATGAAGGTAATGGCAAATGATACGGCAATTACCATGGCAGCCGCCCATGGAGAATTTGAATTAAATGCCTTTTTGCCATTAATAGCAGATTGCCTGTTAGAAAGTCTGGAATTATTAACAGGAACTGTAAGACTGTTTCGGGAAAAATGTGTAAAAACATTAGAAGCAAGAGAAGAACAGTGTAAAAAACAATTAGAAAATTCCCATGCATTTGCAATGGAATATATAGAAAAACTGGGCTACGATAAAGTGGCAGAGCTGGTAGAGACTTCTGGCAGTGATGTGGAAGTCTTGCGGAAAAAACTGGAAGAGAAGGATAAGGAAAAATAAAAAGTTGTAATCGGGAGGAAAAAAGGAAGCGGAAGGGGTTCCGCATAAAACACAGAGGAGAAAAAGAAAAGTTATGGAAAAATTAGTACCAAAGCTGTTTACAACCATGAAAAATTACAGCAAAGAACAATTTGTCAAAGATGTGATTGCAGGAATTATTGTGGCAATTATCGCATTGCCACTGTCAATCGCATTAGCATTAGCATCCGGTGTGACACCGGAAAAGGGAATTTACACTGCAATTACAGCAGGCTTTGTGATTTCCTTTCTGGGAGGTTCCCGCGTACAGATTGCAGGACCAACAGCAGCATTTGCAACCATTGTAGCAGGAATCGTAGCCAGAAATGGTATGGAAGGACTGATTGTTGCAACCATTATGGCAGGAATTATTTTGATTCTTATGGGATTATTACGTCTTGGAAATCTGATTAAGTTTATTCCTTATACGATTACAACAGGATTTACCAGCGGAATTGCTATTACCATTTTAGTAGGACAGATTAAGGACTTTCTAGGGCTTACCGTAGTGACAAAGCAACCATTAATTGCTACTACCGATAAATTAAAAGCAGTATTTCGTTTTATTGATACATTTAACTGGCAGGCATTTTTAGTAGGAATGGTATGTTTGGTAATTTTAATCTTTTGGCCATATTTACCGGGAATTTGCAAGAAGATTCCACCGTCACTTATTGCAGTTTTAGTAGGAATCGGAATGGTAAGCGGATTAGGAATGAAAGTAAATACCATCGGAGATTTGTATGAGATTTCCAGTGACCTTCCAAAGTTTGCTTTTCCAAGTTTCTCTTTTGGCATGGTGCAGGATTTATTACCGGATGCATTTACCATTGCAATTCTTGCAGCCATTGAATCTTTGTTATCTTGTGTAGTGGCAGATAGTATGGTAAATGGGCGACATCGTTCTAATATGGAATTGATTGCACAGGGAGCCGGAAATATTACTTCTGCATTATTTGGTGGAATTCCGGCAACAGGAGCAATCGCAAGAACCGCAGCCAATGTAAAAAATGGCGGACGTACTCCGGTTGCGGGAATGGTACATGCAGTTACGTTACTGTTAATCTTAGTTGTATTAATGCCTTATGCAGCATTGATTCCAATGCCTGCCATTGCGGCAATCTTATTTATGGTAGCTTATAATATGAGTGAATGGAGAAAATTCCTTCATTTGTTAAAAACTTCACCAAAGAGTGACATTATCGTATTAGTTTCCACATTTGTATTAACCGTTGTATTTGACTTAGTAGTAGCAATCGAAGTAGGAATTGTATTGGCAGCCATGTTGTTTATGAAGCGCATGAGCGAAGAAACAGAAGTAGAAGGATGGAAATATGTAGATGAAGAGGATGATAATGACCCGGATAGTATTTCCTTAAGAGTTGTGCCAAAGGGAACCATTGTATATGAAATCAGCGGGCCATTATTCTTCGGCGCAGCAGATAAAATCCTGAAAATTTCCTTAGAAGAGGCAGATAAGTGTCTGGTACTTCGTATGAGAAGCGTAAATGCCATTGATGCAACTGCAATGCATTCTTTAGAGGAATTGTATAAGCAATGTGTAAGAAAAAATATTACCTTGGTATTTTCACATGTGAATGAGCAACCAATGAAAGTAATGGAAAAAGACCAGTTTGTAGAACAGGTAGGAAGAGAAAACTTCTGTGTACATATCGATGATGCCTTAGAGCGTGCAAAACAGGTATGCGAAAACTAAAAAATAAGTAAGGTGAACAAAAGCAAAGAAAGCAAATAGAAGGAAGCAAAAGGGGAAGGTTATCATGCAAAGACACATTTTGGTGGTGGATGATGAAAAAGAAGTGGCAGATTTGTTAGAACTGTATCTTTCTAACGAAGGGTATGCAGTACACAAATTTTACAATGGAACAGAAGCACTGGAATGTGTCAAACATCAGGAATTAGAACTGGCATTGCTAGATATCATGCTACCGGATGTGGATGGATTTAAACTGTGCAGAGAAATCCGAAAAGAACATTTTTTCCCGATTATCATGTTGACTGCCAAGGTAGAAGATGTAGATAAAATCAATGGATTGATGCAGGGGGCAGACGATTATATTACCAAGCCATTTAATCCCTTAGAGGTAGTGGCAAGGGTGAAAACCCAGTTGCGTAGGTATTGCAATTATAATCCATTGGGTGAAAAAATGTCAGCATCCAGACCACAGGAAGAATTGGATATTCGAGGACTGATTATCAATAAAAATACACATGAATGTAGCTTATATGGAAAGAAAATTGAATTGACTCCAAGAGAATTTTCCATTCTCTGGTACTTAGGAAAAAGACAGGGAGAAGTAGTTCCTTCAGAAGAATTATTTGAAGCAGTGTGGAAGGAAAAATATCTGGATAATAACAATACCGTGATGGCACATGTAGGGCGGTTGCGGGAAAAGTTACAGGATTCCTATCAAAATCATAAATTTATAAAAACAGTCTGGGGGGTAGGATATACCATTGAAAAGTAAAGCAGATATCAAAGGGGCAATTCTTAGTCGTTTCTTTGGAAAAATGCTCCGAGCCGGAATAATTTATATGATTCTTCTGGTGGTAGGACTATTTTGGGCAAAATCCGTATTAGAAAGTCGTACATGGCACACAGGGGATATGTTTTACTGGCAATTTCATTGGATACAGGACAACCAGATTCTTTTTGTGATATTGCTCTTTCTAGCCGGAATTTTACTTTTGGGCGGGTTTTATTGGATTCGTTTACTGAATTGTTTTCAGGAAGTAATGGATGCAATGGAGCAGATTCCGGAAGGAAAAGAACCCATACGTCTGCGGAGAGATTTGTTAGAAGCAGAGTATTATATGAATGAGATTATGGCAGATATTAAGCGAAATGAGCAGTTGGCAAAGGAAGCGGAACAGCGAAAAAATGACCTGGTAGTCTATCTTGCCCATGATTTAAAGACACCACTGACTTCTGTAATCGGTTATTTAACATTACTGAAGGAAGAACGGCAAATTTCACCGGAGTTGCAGGAAAAGTATTTAGCAATATCCTTAGATAAGGCAGAGCGATTAGAAGAGTTAATTAATGAATTCTTTGAAATTACACGATTTAATCTGACCCATATCGAGTTGGAAAAGTCCAGTATTTCTCTGAAAATGATGTTAGAACAGATTGTATATGAATTTGAGCCCATGTTTTCGGAAAAACAGTTGACGTGTGAGCTGCAAGTAGAACCGGAAGACTTAAAACTACTGTGTGATGGTGATAAGATGCAGCGTGTCTTTGACAACTTGTTGCGGAATGCAGTGTTTTACTGTTACGAGAAAAGCACAATTTATATAATTGCAAGAAAACAAAAAGATACCATACGAGTACAAATAGAAAATCAGGGAACAGAGATTCCAAAGGAAAAATTAGAACGCATCTTTGAACAGTTTTTTCGACTGGATAGTGCCAGAAGCAGTCGAGGTGGCGGAGCAGGACTGGGACTTGCCATTGCAAAAGAGATTGTAGAACTGCATCAGGGAAAGATTTGGGCAGAAAGTGCAGGAGAAAAAACAAGATTTGTGATAGAATTTCCAATAGAATAAATCTTCATAAAATTTTAAGAAATATGCGAGAAAAAGCGCAAAAACCAAAATACTTCTTTTCTTATAATAGAATCCAGAAAAAGAGATTTTAGAAAAAGAAAGGAAGTATTTTTATGTCAACAGGAAATCGTGCCTATCCCACTTCCAGAGGTTCAGCCATAATTAGAAAAAGAAGAAGGCGCAGACAACGGATTCGGAGATTAAAAAAATTTTTGGCAGTGCTGGTGGGAATATTTTTAATTTATAAAGGAGTTAGCATTTTCGGAGCAGATATCATAGAAAAAGTGATGGGGAAGATAAAAGGAGAGGACTTACGGGTAGAGAGATTTATAGAAAAACAAGAAAACAGTAATAGTCAGGAGTATCCGCAAGAATTGTTAGAACTTTTAGAAAAAAATCCGGAGACCTATGATTTTGTAACAAGCTATCCTGATAGGAGTAAGTATCAAGGGAAGGTGATTGATGTCAGCGACGAAGTGAAAGAGGGACAGGTTCCTCTATTTTTGCAGTGGGACAGACGATGGGGATATGATGGCTATGGAAGTGAAATGATTGCGCTGGCAGGATGTGGACCTACCTGTATGTCAATGGCTTATACCTATCTTACGGGCGAAACGGATATGAACCCAAGAGAGATGGCAGAATTTGCAGAGGAAAATAATTATAATACAGAGGCTGGGACAAGCTGGAACTTTTTTACGGATGGCGCGGAGCAGTTAGGATTAAAAGGGGCAGAAATTGGGCTTGATGAAGCAAAAATGAAAGAAGTGTTGGATGAAGGAAAAGTGATTATTTGTAGTATGCGGCCGGGAGATTTTACTACCACAGGACATTTCATCTTGATTCGAGGATATGACGCAAAAGGATTTTTGGTAAATGATCCAAATAGTGAAGAAAACAGTGGAAAACATTGGAGCTATGACAGATTACAGCCACAAATAAAATGTCTGTGGTCAATAGAATAGGATTTCCGGTCTAGACCTGAGTGGACTGTCGTGCTAAAATAGTCCTAAAAAGAAACGAATGAAGATAAAAAGGAGACAGCAATGCAGTATCAGGCAGTAATTTTTGATTTTGACTATACATTGGGAGATTCTACCGAAGGGATTGTAGTAAGCGCAAATGATGCATTAGAAAAAATGGGATATCCAATGGCAAATCGGGAGGCAATCCGAAAAACCATTGGTTTGTCATTGCCGGAAACCTATCAGGCATTAACCGGTGACAAAGAGCCGGAAAAGGGAGAAACATTTCGGCGGTATTTTGTAGAAAAAGCAGACGAGGTTATGACAGAAAACTCAGAGTTATATCCAGATGCAAGAAATATTTTAGCGTATTTGAGGGAAAATGGAGTGCGTGTTGCAGTAGTCACAACCAAGTTTGATTATCGAATTGAGGGAATATTGAAAAAATGTCAGGCAACAGAGTATGTGTCTAAGATTGTGGGTGGCAATAATGTGTCCAATCCAAAGCCTGACCCGGAGGGAACCTTAAAAGTATTAGCGGATTGGGGACTTGCAAAAAAGGAAGTCCTTTATGTGGGAGACAGTTTGGTAGATGCAAAAACAGCACAAAGTGCAGGAGTTCCCTTTGCGGCAGTTACAACCGGAACTACCACAAAAGAAGATTTTTTGCCATATGAAAAAGTAGGAGTGTTTGCGAATTTAACAGAACTTATGACTGTATTATAGAAGAAGTAAAAGCATCAAAGGAGTATAGAAAAAGCACATGATGATTTGTGGTAATTACAATCATCATGTGCTTTTTAAAATATATGAATTATCTCTTAGTCTTAACAGAGGCCTCTACAAATCCTTTGAATAATGGATGAGGACGGTTTGGTCTGGACTTTAATTCCGGATGAGCCTGAGTTGCAATGAACCAAGGATGATCTGGAATTTCAATCATTTCTACGATTCTTCCATCAGGAGAAAGGCCACATAATTTTAATCCGTTTTCGGTAAGGGCTGCACGGTAATCATTGTTAAATTCATAACGATGGCGATGACGCTCTTCAATGTTTTCAGAACCGTATACCTGATATGCCTTGGAGGTCTTGTCCAGTACACAAGGATAAGAACCAAGACGTAAGGTACCACCGATATCTTCTACGCCGTTCTGGTCCGGCATAAGAGCGATAACAGGATGAGTGGTCTGTGGGTCTAACTCAATACTGTGTGCATCGTTAAATTTGCATACATGTCTGGCATATTCAATAATGGCAACCTGCATACCAAGGCAAAGACCAAGGTATGGAACTTTATGTTCACGGGCATATTTTGCAGCGGTAATCATACCTTCTACACCACGGTCACCAAAACCGCCGGGAACAATAATACCCTGTGCAGTACCTAATACTTCATCTACATTGTATTCGTTTAATAATTCAGAATCTACCCATTTAATATTTACAGTAGCGCGTTCTGCAATACCACCGTGTTTCAAAGCTTCTACAACGGAAATATAAGCATCGTGAAGCTGTGTATATTTTCCGACTAAAGCAATTTCTACTTCCTGAGTTGGGTGACGTAATGCATCTACCATTTCGGTCCAGTCGCTTAAGTCCGGTTCCGGACAATCTAAATGGAGACAGTCACAGGCAACCTGAGCCAAATGTTCTTTTTCCATAGCAAGTGGTGCTTCATATAAATATTCCACATCCAGATTCTGAAGTACGTTCTGATTTGGTACATTACAAAACAGTGCAATCTTATCTTTTAATCCCTGATCTAATGGCTGTTCAGAACGGCAGACAATAATATCCGGCTGAATTCCCATTCCCTGTAATTCCTTAACACTTGCCTGAGTAGGCTTTGTTTTCATTTCTCCGGAAGCATGAAGGTACGGAATCAAAGTAACGTGAATTAAAATTGCATTTTCATGTCCTACTTCATGCTGGAACTGACGAATGGATTCTAAGAAAGGCTGGCTTTCGATATCTCCAACAGTTCCACCCACTTCAATAATGGCAATCTGGGTTTCTTTTGTTGTAAAGTCACGATAAAAACGACTCTTGATTTCATTGGTGATATGAGGAATTACCTGAACAGTTCCTCCGCCATAATCGCCACGGCGTTCCTTCTGAAGTACAGACCAGTATACTTTACCGGTAGTTACGTTAGAATTTTTATTCAGGCTTTCATCAATAAAACGTTCATAATGTCCTAAGTCCAAGTCAGTTTCTGCGCCGTCATCGGTAACGAAAACTTCTCCATGTTGAATCGGGTTCATAGTTCCGGGGTCAATATTGATGTATGGGTCAAATTTTTGCATAGTGACCTTGAATCCACGGGCTTTTAACAGACGACCTAAGGAAGCAGCGGTAATTCCCTTACCGAGTCCAGATACAACACCACCGGTGACAAAGACGTATTTTACGGGCATAGGTAGTTCCTCCTTTATATATATGTGTATAATTTTGTACTCAATAACCCATATATTATACTACCATGTTTTCAAGAATGCTAGAACTTTTTAAAAAAACTTTTTATAAGAAAAAAAGAAGTTTAGAAAAACTTAATAAATATGAAGAAAAGTTTAGGAAGAATATATTGATTTTCCTAGAGAATAAACATATAATAATAAGCGTATCGCCGATAGAAGATGCGGTATGTTTAGGAGGAAATAAATGGAGAACAAAGGAAATAATAACAATAATGGCGGTGGGAATAATAATGGCAAAGGCGGTAATAACAAGAATGGAATGACAATTTTAATCTTTTGTCTGACCGCATTGCTGGTATTGTTCTTTGTAAGCATGTTGAATAGCTGCGTGAATAAGGCATTGAATCAGGAAATTTCATATTCCAAGTTTTTGGAAAAAGTAGAAAATGATGAAGTGAAGAGCGTTGTTTTTGATAATGGAAAGATTCAGATAGAAACAACCGATAATGGAAATAAAAGTGCTCTTCCGAAAATTACTTATTACACAGCGCAGTTAAATGATGATAGTTTGATACCATTGTTAAAAAAACACAATGTAGATATGTCAGGAACCATAGAAGATGTATCTTCTGCAATCCTTTGGAACATATTAAGTTATATTATTCCATTGGCATTGGTTTGGGTACTGCTGTACTTCTTAATTTTCCGCAAGATGGGAAGCGGCGGAATGATGGGTGTAGGAAAGACTACAGCCAAAGTTTATGTAGAAAAGTCCACGGGAGTTACCTTCAAAGATGTAGCCGGACAGGACGAAGCAAAGGAATCCCTGCAAGAAGTTGTTGACTTTTTGCATAATCCGAAGAAATATACCGATATTGGAGCAAAGCTTCCGAAGGGTGCATTGCTTGTAGGACCTCCGGGAACAGGTAAGACTTTGTTGGCAAAGGCAGTAGCCGGAGAGGCAAAGGTACCGTTTTTCTCATTGGCAGGTTCAGACTTTGTAGAAATGTTTGTAGGTGTGGGTGCATCCCGTGTAAGAGATTTGTTCAAGGAAGCACAAAAGCAGGCACCATGTATCATATTTATTGATGAAATTGATGCAATCGGTAAGAGTCGAGACAGCCGATACGGTGGAAACGATGAACGTGAGCAGACTTTGAATCAGTTGTTGGCAGAAATGGATGGATTTGATACCTCTAAGGGACTTTTGATTTTGGCAGCAACGAACAGACCGGAAGTTTTGGATAAGGCTTTATTAAGACCGGGACGTTTTGACCGTAGAATTATTGTAGATAAGCCGGATTTGAAGGGAAGAGTAGAGACGCTGAAAGTACATGCCAAGAATGTACTGATGGATGACAGCGTGGACTTAGAGGCAATCGCATTGGCAACCTCCGGTGCAGTTGGTTCCGATTTGGCAAATATGATTAATGAAGCTGCAATTAATGCAGTAAAAAATGGAAGAAAATATGTAACTCAGGCAGATTTATTTGAATCTGTAGAAGTGGTTATTGCAGGTAAAGAGAAGAAAGACCGTATCATGGGACCAAAAGAAAAGAAAATGGTTGCATACCATGAAGTGGGTCATGCCTTGGTAACTGCATTACAAAAGGATGCAGAGCCGGTACAGAAGATTACCATTGTACCAAGAACCATGGGCGCATTGGGATACACAATGCAGGTACCGGAAGAAGAAAAATACCTGATGACTAAGAATGAGTTGATTGCCCATCTGGTTACTTATATGGGTGGTCGTGCCGCAGAAGAGATTGTATTTGATTCGGTAACAACCGGTGCATCTAATGATATTGAACAGGCAACTAAAATGGCACGAGCTATGGTGACTCAGTATGGTATGTCAGAGAAGTTCGGATTGATGGGATTAGTAACGGTTGAAAATCAATACTTAGACGGACGTGCAAGTCTCAATTGTGGAGAAGAAACAGCCGCTCAGATTGATCAGGAAGTCATGAAGATTTTGAAAGAAAGCTATGACGAAGCAAAGAGACTTTTGACAGAGAATAGGGATATTTTAGATGAGGTTTCAGATTATCTGTATCAGCACGAGACGATTACAGGTAAGGAATTTATGCAGATTTTCCGCAGAATGAAGGGAATTCCGGAGCCGGAAGAAAAGACTGAAGCAGAAAAAGCAGCAGAGCAATTCCAGGCAGAGGAAAAACAGGCAGAAGAAAAGCAGGCAGAACAAAAACAAACAGAGAAAAAGCCGGAAGAAAACAAAGAGGAAGTTTCGGTAGAAAAAGAGGAATCTGCAAAACCGGAAGAGAAGCCGGAAGAAAAACCAGAAGTGGTAGAAGTAGCAGAACCGGAAGAGAAAGCTGAGACAACAGAAGAAAAGCCGGAAAAACAGCAGGTAGAAGCAAAAACAGAAGAAAAACCGGTTCAGACAATAGAAAAACAGCCGGAACAAAAAGCTGCATTTGTTTCACCAAAACCAAAGGAAGATGAAGATTATCTGGATAAATTATTAAAAGGAATGAAATAATGTTTGATATTCAAGAAGAATTGAAGAAACTCCCACAGAAACCGGGAGTGTATATCATGCATGATGCAGACGATACGATTATCTATGTGGGGAAGGCAATCAGCCTTCGCAATCGTGTCCGTCAGTATTTTCGCCCAAGTCATGACGAAGGAATTCGAAAAGACCAGATGGTGAAGCAGATTGCAAGATTTGAATACATTATTACCGATTCAGAACTGGAAGCCTTGATATTAGAATGTAATCTAATCAAGGAACATCGACCAAAATATAATACGATGTTACGGGATGATAAGTCGTATCCTTATATTAGAGTGACTCTGGGAGAAGCTTTTCCCAGAGTCCTCTTTTCACGTCAGATGAAAAAAGACAAATCTCGTTATTTTGGTCCCTATACCAGTGCCGGAGCAGTAAAAGATACCATAGAGTTATTAAGAAAAATCTACCAGTTGCGTACTTGTAATCGTACACTTCCAAGAGATACCGGCAAGGACAGACCATGCCTGAATTATCATATTCATCAGTGTATGGCACCTTGTCAAGGCTATATCAGTCAGGAAGAGTATCGCAAGCGAATCGATAAGGCAATCGAATTTTTAAACGGAAACTATCAGCCGGTATTAAAAGAATTAGAAGAAAAGATGCAACAGGCATCGGAAAATCTGGAATTTGAAAAAGCAATCGAATACCGAGAACTTTTGAATAGTGTAAAACAGGTAGCACAAAAGCAGAAAATCACCAACTCAGACGGAGAAGATAAGGATGTTATTGCCATAGCATCAGATAGAGAAGATGCAGTGGTGCAGGTATTTTTTGTGCGGGATGGAAAACTAATCGGAAGAGATCATTTTCATGTACGAGTAGGAAGTGATGATACAAAAAGTCAGGTATTAGCAGAGTTTATCAAACAGTTTTATGCAGGAACACCTTTTATTCCAAAAGAAATTATGCTACCGGAAGAAATAGAAGAAGCAGATGTTATCAGTCAATGGCTTACAGAAAAGCGAGGACAAAAGGTTTATATCCGTGTACCGAAAAAAGGCAACAAGGAAAAACTGGTAGAACTGGCAGCGAAAAATGCGGCAATGGTATTGAGTCAGGATAAGGAAAAAATCAAGCGTGAAGAAGGCAGAACCATTGGAGCATTGAAGGAGATCGCGGGACTTTTGGAGATGGAACATTTAAGCCGTATTGAAGCATTTGATATTTCCAATATTAATGGATTTGAGACAGTAGGTTCCATGATTGTCTATGAAAAAGGAAAGCCCAAGCGAAGTGATTATCGTAAGTTTAAGTTGAAAACCATTACAGGACCGGATGATTATGGTTCCATGTATGAAGTGCTTACCCGAAGATTTACACATGGTATGCGGGAACGAGCAGAACGCAAAGAGCAAAACTTAGAGCAAGAATATGGAAGTTTTACCAAATTCCCGGATTTGATTATGATGGATGGTGGAAAAGGTCAGGTAAATGTGGCGTTAAAAGTACTGGATGAATTAAAACTGAACGTTCCGGTATGTGGTATGGTAAAGGATGATAATCATAGAACACGCGGGTTATACTATAATAATCAGGAAATTCCTATCGAAAAAAGCAGCGAAGGATTCAAACTGATAACCAGAGTGCAGGACGAAGCCCATCGATTTGCCATTGAATACCACAGATCATTGCGTAGTAAAGAGCAGGTACACTCCGTATTGGATGATATTCCGGGAATTGGACCGGCCAGAAGAAAGGCATTAATGCGCCGCTTCTTATCACTGAATGCCATTCGTGAGGCAGATATAGAAACACTGGCACAAGTAGATGCCATGAATGAACAGTCAGCACGGGCAGTTTATGAATTTTTCCATCCCTCAGATAGTTGAAGAAGTGGGGCTTCTATGCTAAAATAAGGAAAGTATATAACAAAAACTGGAAACGTTCCAGGAAGGAGAAAAAGTATGACAGGTGTAAGTATAAAAAAAATCATTGATAAAATGAAATTAAAGGTTTTAAATCCAGAGGTAGATGTAAAGTCAAGATATGTTACAGTTGCAGATGTAAACCGTCCGGCATTACAGCTTACCGGATATTTTGAACATTTTGAAAAAGATAGAGTAGAAATTATCGGTATGGTAGAATACACTTACCTGCAAAAATTAGAAGAAAATGAAAAACTCGATATATATAAAAAGTTTTTCTCCTATGACATTCCTTGTGTTATATTTTCCCGAAACTTACAGCCGGATGAGGACTTATTGCGAATTGCCACAGAGAATAACACACCGGTGTTGTCTACGGATTACGCAACTTCTTCCTTTGTAGCAGAGCTGATTTATTACTTAAAGGAAGAACTTGCACCTTGTATTTCCATCCACGGTGTATTGGTAGACGTATACGGCGAAGGTCTTTTGATTACAGGAGAAAGCGGAATCGGAAAGAGTGAAGCTGCACTGGAATTAATAAAAAGAGGACATCGTCTGGTAAGTGATGATGTAGTAGAAATTCGTAAAATTAATGAGCATACCTTAGTGGGAACTGCACCGGATATTACCCGTTACTTTATTGAGTTACGAGGAATCGGAATTATTGATGTAAAGACCTTGTTTGGTGTAGAGTGTGTAAAGGAAAAACAAAACATTGACTTGGTAATCAAGCTGGAAGACTGGAAAAAAGAAAATGAATATGACCGTCTGGGATTAGAGGAAGAATATACAGAATTTTTAGGTAATAAAGTTGTATGTCATTCTCTGCCGATTCGTCCGGGAAGAAATCTTGCGGTTATTTGTGAATCTGCCGCAGTTAATCACAGACAAAAGAAGATGGGATATAATGCCGCACAGGAATTATATCGCCGTGTTCAGGCAAATCTGCAAAAAAACAGTGACGATGACGAGAATGAAGAATAAGATATAGACAGAAGAGAGGAACTAAAAAATGGAAAGAAAAAATGCATGGGAAAAGTATCCGGAAGGAAAAAGAGAAGAAGTATTTACTTTTGCGGAAGGATACAGAAAATTTATATCTGATTGCAAAACAGAAAGAGAATGCGTAAGAGAATTAATTGCGCAGGCACAGCAGGCGGGATTTGAAAATCTGGATGATGTAATTGCAGCAGGAAAGACATTAAAAACCGGAGATAAAGTATATGCACAAAATATGGGAAAGACCCTGGCATTGTTTGTGATTGGAAAACAGCCATTAGAAAAGGGAATGAACATTTTAGGAGCACATATTGACTCCCCAAGACTAGATTTAAAACAAAATCCATTATATGAAGATACTGATATGGCATTATTAGATACCCACTATTATGGTGGAGTAAAGAAATATCAGTGGGTAACACTTCCATTAGCATTACACGGTGTAGTAGTAAAAAAAGATGGAACAGTTATCAATGTAAGCATCGGTGAAAAGGAAGATGATCCGGTATTTGGTATCAGCGATTTGTTGATTCATCTTGCAGGAGAGCAGATGGAGAAAAAGGCTGCCAAAGTAATAGAAGGGGAACAGCTTGACGTATTAGTGGGAAGCATTCCGTTCTTAAATGAAAAAGACAAAGAAAAGAGCAAAGATGCAGTAAAGGCAAATGTATTAAATATCTTAAAAGAGCAATATAATATAGAAGAAGATGATTTCCTGTCAGCAGAAATCGAAGTAGTACCGGCAGGAAAAGCAAGAGATTACGGATTTGACCGTAGTATGATTATGGGATACGGACACGACGACAGAGTTTGTGCATACCCATCCTTTGTAGCAACTGTAGAGGCAGGAACCTGTGAAAAAACAAGCGTGTGCCTTTTAGTAGACAAGGAAGAAATCGGAAGCGTAGGAGCTACCGGTATGCAGTCTAAGTTCTTTACTTACGCTGTGGCAGAAATTATGGAAGCAATGGGCGGATACAGCCAAATCGCATTTAATCGTGCCATGACAAACTCAAAGGTACTTTCTTCTGACGTAAGTGCAGCATATGACCCATTATATGCATCTGTAATGGAGAAAAAGAATGCAGCTTATTTCGGAAAAGGATTGGTATTCAACAAATATACCGGTTCCAGAGGAAAAGGCGGTTCTAACGATGCAAATCCGGAATACATGGCAGAATTACGAAAAATCATGGATGAAAATAATGTGGCATTCCAGACATCAGAACTTGGAAAAGTAGATCAGGGTGGCGGCGGAACAATCGCATACATTCTGGCAAACTATAACATGTCCGTCATTGACAGTGGAGTAGCAGTATTGAACATGCATGCACCGTGGGAAATTATTAGTAAAGTAGATATTTATGAAGCAAAACGTGGTTATACAGCATTTTTGAAAGAGGCATAAAGTGAATCCAACATTTTTAGAAGCGTTACAAAAGATATTGGAAAAAGAACAATATAAAATAGCAGAACCAATGAGCAGTCACATTACCTTCCGTGTGGGAGGTAATGCTGACTGTTATATCAAGCCATCCATTCACCAGTTACCGGAAGTATTAAAATTGTGTAAGCAATATCAGCAGCCTTTTATGGTAATTGGAAACGGAAGCAATTTACTGGTGGGCGACAAGGGAATTCGCGGAGTAGTGATTGAACTTGGTAAGCCGGCAAGTGCGGTTCGCATAGAAGAAAATAAGGTCATAGCAGAGGCAGGAGCAATGCTGTCTGCGGTGGCAAGACAGGCTGCCAGAGAGGGACTTTCCGGAATGGAATTTGCTTCCGGAATTCCCGGAACAATCGGTGGTGCAGTTGTGATGAATGCAGGTGCTTATGGCGGAGAAATGAAAGATATCATTACTTCCGTTACTGTACTTACCCAAGAGGGAGAGCAAAAAAAGCTGTCCTTAGAGGAACTTGAGTTAGGCTACCGACACAGTTGTATTCCGGAAAAGGAATACATTGTACTGAACGCAGAATTACAGTTGTTTTTTGAAGAAAAAGAAAAAATAGAAGCCAGAATGGAAGAGTTAAAGCAGCAACGTGTTTCAAAACAGCCGTTAGAATATCCCAGTGCCGGAAGTACCTTCAAACGTCCGGAAGGATATTTTGCAGGAAAACTAATTCAGGATGCAGGACTTCGCGGCTTTCAGGTAGGCGGAGCACAGGTATCAGAAAAGCACTGTGGTTTTGTAATCAACAAAGACCATGCCACAGCCGCAGATATTGATTGTTTAATAAAAGAGGTACAGCAGAAGGTAGAACAGCAATTTGGCGTAAAACTGGAAACAGAGGTAAAGTACGTCGGTGAGTTTTAGAGGAGGAAATGCAATGAAGTTTGTAATTTTAACAGGAATGTCCGGAGCTGGAAAAAGTACTGCTTTAAAGATGCTGGAAGATATGGGATATTTTTGCGTTGACAATCTTCCGATTGCATTAATTGAAAAATTTGCAGAGCTGGCAGATATGCCGGGGTCAGAAACACAAAAAGTTGCGGTTGGAATTGATATCCGAAGCGGACAACATTTAGAGGGACTTCAAGGTGTGCTGGAAAATCTGCGTAACAATGGAAAACAATTTCAGATTCTTTATCTGGATTCCACAGACGAGGTGCTGGTAAAACGTTATAAAGAGACGCGAAGAACACATCCTTTGTCAGGCGGAGAACGTGTAGACCGTGGTATTGCAGAAGAACGTGTGCGTATGGAATTTTTGAAAAAGCAGGCAGATTATATATTAGATACCAGCAATATGCTCACAAGGGAATTGAAGACAGAACTGGAAAAGATTTTTGTGCAGAATCAAAGTTATCGCAACTTATTTATTACAATCGTTTCCTTTGGCTTTAAGTATGGAATACCAACGGATTCCGATTTAGTGTTTGATGTGCGTTTTTTGCCAAATCCTTATTATGTAGAGGGGCTTCGGGCAAAAACAGGAAATGATAAAGAGATTCAGGAATTTGTGATGAAATACAAAGAAGCCAACGAATTCCTGGACAAATTAGAGGATATGTTGCGTTTTTTGATTCCAAATTACATTGCAGAAGGAAAAACACAGTTAGTCATCAGTATCGGCTGTACCGGAGGAAAACATCGTTCCGTTACACTGGCAAATGCGTTGTATCATAGATTAGAAAATGAAAAAGAATTTGGAATTAAAATAGAACACAGAGATATTCAAAAGGATGCTTTGAGGAGGAGTTGATTATGTCTTTTTCGGGAGAAGTAAAAGAAGAATTGTCCCGTCAGTTTCAAAAAAGCAGACATTGTCAAATCGCAGAGATAGCTGCAATTTTAGCCTTTGAGGGTAGAGTAGAAGAAGATTCTGTACTGCGTGTGTATACAGAAAACATATCTTTGGCAAGAAAATATTTTATGCTGATAAAGAAAACATTTCATGCAGAAGTAAAAATTGCAGTCCGTCAAGGCGGATACCTTCACAAAAGCCGGATTTATGTGATTTCCCTGCTAAATCCAAAAGAGTCTGGCAGGGTACTTCAGGCAGTCAAGTGGCAGGATGAACAAGGGCAGGATATCCGAAGTGATGAATTGGTACATGGACTGCTGGTGCAGAATAGTTGTTGCCGGAGGGCATTTATTCGTGGGGCATTTTTAAGTGCCGGTTCCATGAGTGATCCGGAGAAGTCTTATCATTTTGAAATTGTATGTGCTACAGAAAAGAAAGCAACACAGTTAATGGAAATCATTAACAGTTTTGATATAGATGCAAAGATTGTACCGCGAAAGAAAAATTATGTGGTATATGTAAAAGAAGGTGCCCAGATAGTTGATATGCTCAATATCATGGAAGCACATGTGGCATTGATGAACTTGGAGAATGTGCGCATTTTAAAAGAGATGCGCAATTCCGTAAATCGGCAGGTAAATTGTGAAACTGCCAATATTAATAAGACCGTAAATGCTGCGGTAAAGCAGATTGAAGATATTAATTATATTCAAGAAACGGTGGGACTGGAAAGTCTACCGGCAAATCTGCAAGAAATTGCAGAAGTAAGATTAAAGTATCCGGAGGCAGCACTAAAAGAGCTTGGGACATTTCTAGAGCCGACAGTAGGAAAATCCGGAGTAAATCATCGCTTACGCAAGATATGTGAAATTGCAGAAGAGATGAGAGGAAAAGCAAAGGGATAAAAGGAGCTTGAGGGTTGGGATGAAAAAGAGAAAAAAGCTTTTATTTGTACTGAATCCATATTCAGGAAAAGGACAGATTAAAAACAAATTATTAGAAATCGTGGATATTTTTGTGAAAAACGGGTATCGTGTTACTGTTCATACCACACAATGTCCACAGGATGCAATGCATCTGGTAGAAAAGACAGCAGGAAAATATGATTTGGTAGTGTGCAGCGGCGGAGACGGTACTCTAGATGAAACCGTAACCGGAATGATGCGAAGAGAAGAAAGAGTGCCTATCGGATACATACCGGCAGGAAGCACCAATGATTTTGCAGGTTCACTGAAAATACCAAAAAGAATGGAAAAAGCAGCAGAAGTGGCAGTAGAAGGTGTGCCATTTTCCTGCGATATAGGAAGGTTTAACGGTGATTATTTTGTATACATAGCTGCCTTTGGTATTTTTACAGATGTTTCTTATGGAACCAGTCAGGAACTGAAAAATCGTATCGGTCATGCAGCATACATTATCGAAGGATTAAAACGCTTACATACCATAAAGTCCTATCATATGCGTGTAGAATATGAAGATAAAGTAATTGAGGACGATTTTATTTATGGAATGGTAAGCAATTCTACTTCTGCCGGAGGATTTAAGAATATTACAGGAAAAGATGTAAAGTTGGATGATGGTGTATTTGAAGTGACATTGATACGTATGCCGAAAAATCCGCTGGAATTAAATGAGATTATCACCTGTCTTACCAATATGAGACAAAGTACAGAATACATATACTCTTTCAAAACAGATAAAATTAAGTTTATTTCCCAAGAGGAAACCCCATGGACACTGGATGGAGAATATGGTGGAAGTCATACGGAGCTTGTGATTGAAAACGAGGAGAAAGCAGTGGAAATTATGGTAAAATCCGATGCAAAGTTTCTCCCAAAACAGCAAAAAGAGCAAGGTATTGGACAAATTGTCTAAATTTTAACAAACTTATGGATGAGATTTTGTAGTGTCACCTCTTTCTTTTTTTACAAAAATAGAGTACACTATAAACATAAAGCGGAGAATCCGCAGAGTGGTTTCAAATAATAAAATTAATGGAGGAACAGAAAATGTTAGTATCAGCAACAGAAATGTTAAAGAAAGCAAAAGCCGGCCATTATGCAGTAGGTCAGTTCAATATCAACAACTTGGAGTGGACAAAGTCTATCTTACTTACAGCACAGGAATTAAACTCCCCAGTTATTTTAGGTGTATCTGAAGGTGCTGGAAAATACATGACAGGATTTAAGACTGTTGCAGCAATGGTAAAAGCAATGGATGAAGAACTTGGAATTACAGTTCCGGTTGCATTACATTTAGATCATGGTACTTATGAAGGATGCTATAAGTGTATCAAAGCAGGATTTACTTCTATTATGTTTGATGGTTCTCATTACCCAATCGAAGAAAACATCGAAAAAACACGCGAATTAGTAGCAGTTGCTCATGGTATGGGAATGTCTATCGAAGCAGAAGTTGGTTCTATCGGTGGAGAAGAAGACGGTGTTATCGGTGCAGGTGAGTGTGCAGATCCAAACGAGTGTAAAGCAATTGCAGACCTTGGTGTGGATATGTTAGCAGCAGGTATCGGAAATATCCATGGTAAATATCCAGCAAACTGGGCAGGATTAAGCTTTGAAACATTAGATGCAGTTCAGCAGAAAACAGGTATTATGCCATTAGTTCTTCACGGTGGTACAGGAATCCCTGCTGATATGATTAAGAAAGCAATTTCTCTTGGTGTATCTAAGATTAACGTTAATACAGAATGCCAGTTAGCATTCCAGGAAGCAACTCGTAAGTACATCGAAGCTGGAAAAGACTTAGAAGGAAAAGGATTTGACCCTCGTAAGTTATTAGCTCCAGGTGCAGAAGCTATCAAAGCAACTGTAAAAGAAAAGATGGAATTATTCGGTTCTGTAGGAAAAGCAGAATAATTGCTACTTTTTAGGTAGAGAAAATACTACTTTGGTAATTTAAACAAAAAAAGAAGCAAAAATTAAGTATTTTTGTCTGAATTGAGAAAAATAAAATTTTTCTAAAGATACTATTGATTTTTTCTAAAAAGTAGAGTATCTTAATAGCAGACATAAAACAAACGTGTAGAACAAGGGTGTTCCAATAGGATTGGAATGCCCTTTTTTAATAAGTTTACATAACACGAAATAATTACTTATTATGACTTAGGGGATTGCGTTTGTGTGTTTAAGAATGAGAGAGAGAAAGGATGTAGAGAAATGAGTGAATTGATTAACGTTGCAGAGATTTTCGGTGAAAATGTATTTAACGATTCCGTAATGCAGGAGCGTTTACCGAAAAAGACTTACAAAAAATTAAAGGAAGTAATTGAAGAAGGAAAAGAATTAGATCTTGAAACAGCAGATGTAGTTGCACATGAAATGAAAGAATGGGCAATTGAAAAGGGTGCTACTCATTATACTCACTGGTTCCAGCCATTAACTGGTGTAACAGCAGAGAAACATGATTCCTTTATTACAGCTCCAATGCCAAATGGAAAGGTATTGATGAGCTTCTCCGGAAAAGAGTTAATCAAAGGAGAGCCAGATGCATCTTCTTTCCCATCCGGAGGATTAAGAGCAACTTTTGAAGCTAGAGGATATACAGCATGGGATTGTACTTCTCCAGCATTCGTAAGACAGGATGCAGCAGGTGCAACACTTTGTATTCCAACCGCTTTCTGTTCCTATACAGGAGAAGCTCTTGACCAGAAAACACCATTACTTCGTTCTATGGAAGCAATCAACGAGCAGTCCTTACGTTTATTAAGATTATTTGGAAATACAACATCTAAGAAAGTAACTCCATCTGTTGGACCAGAACAGGAATACTTTATTGTAGACAGAGAAAAATACTTACAAAGAAAAGATTTAATCTTTACAGGTCGTACCTTATTCGGAGCAATGCCACCAAAAGGACAGGAAATGGACGATCATTACTTTGGAGCAATTCGTGAACGTATTGCAGCATACATGAAGGATGTAAACGAAGAGTTATGGAAACTTGGCGTAAGTGCTAAGACACAGCATAACGAAGTTGCACCGGCACAGCACGAATTAGCACCTATTTATGCAGAAGCAAACGTAGCAGTAGACCACAACCAGTTAGTAATGGAAACTTTAAAGAAGGTAGCTGGACGTCACGGACTTCAGTGCTTGCTTCATGAAAAACCATTTGCAGGTGTAAACGGTTCCGGTAAACATAACAACTGGTCAATTACAACAGATGACGGAATCAACTTATTAGAGCCAGGTAAAACACCACATGAGAATATTCAGTTCTTATTAGTATTAACCTGTATCTTAAAAGCAGTAGATAAACATGCTTCCTTACTTCGTGCATCCGCAGCAGACGTAGGAAATGACCACAGATTAGGAGCTAACGAGGCACCACCGGCAATCCTTTCTGTATACTTAGGAGAACAGTTGGAGGATGTATTATCTCAGTTAATCAGTACTGGAGAAGCTACACACAGCTTAACAGGTAAGAAGTTAGAAACTGGTGTTAAGACTTTACCAGACTTTATGAAAGATGCTACCGATAGAAACAGAACATCACCATTTGCGTTTACCGGAAACAAATTTGAATTCCGTATGGTAGGTTCTAAAGATTCTATTGCACAGCCAAACATCGTATTAAATACAATCGTTGCAGAAGCATTTTCAGAAGCTTGCGACGTACTTGAAAAAGCAGATGATTTCGATTTAGCTGTACATGATTTGATTAAAGAATATGCTACAGAACATCAGAGAATCGTATTCAACGGTAACGGATACTCTGATGAATGGGTTGCAGAAGCCGAAAGACGTGGATTACCAAACATCAAATCCATGGTTGATGCAATTCCGGCATATATTGCAGAAGAAAATGTTGCTGCATTTGAAAAATTCCATGTATTTACAAAGACAGAGTTAGAGTCTCGTGTTGAAATCGAATATGAAACATATGCAAAGACAATCAATATCGAAGCTAAATCTATGATTGATATTGTAGGAAAACAGATTATTCCGGCAGTTATCAAATACACAACTGCACTTGCAACATCCGTAAATGCAGTAAAGGCAGCTTGCGATGCTGACGTAAGTACTCAGGTTGAATTATTAAATGAAACATCTGATTTATTAACAGATGTAAAGACTGCTCTTGCAAAATTAGTAGATGTTACTGAAAAGGGCGGAGCTATGGAAGAAGGAAAAAATCAGGCAGTATTCTACAGAGATGAGGTAAAGACAGCAATGGATGCATTAAGAGAGCCTGTTGACAAACTTGAAATGATTGTTGATAAGGAAATGTGGCCAATGCCATCTTATGGAGATTTAATCTTCGAAGTATAAGAATAAGACTGGTAACCTCCCTGAAAAGGGAGGATGCCAGGTAACCGAAGTCACCTGGCATTATTATGAAAAAGTTTATTCAAATAGTAATTTTTAATTACTGGGAATTATCATTTACTATGATTTTATTATATGGAGAAGAAATGAAGTTTCCGTGTTCGCAAGGTGAAAGATTTTTGAATGTATCATGAATAAATTGTGAACAAAAGAAAATAAAAATACGATGCTTTTTTCGAGCCACAAAGCTGTGGATAACGGGAAAAGTATCGTTTTTTTTATAAAAAAATCTATTGAAAAATAGAAAAAGAGGAGGAATTATTATGACAGAAGATGCAATTGTAAGCTTGGTAAGTGAACATACCTTTGGTATATGGTTTTTGATAGGTGCTGCACTGGTATTCTGGATGCAGGCAGGATTTGCAATGGTAGAGGCAGGATTTACCAGAGCAAAAAATACAGGAAATATTTTAATGAAAAACTTAATGGACTTTTGTATTGGTACCGTAGTGTTCATTTTAATTGGTTTTTCACTTTTGCTGGGTGAGGATTTAGTAGGATTTATTGGAAAACCGGGATTTGATATTTTTACAGCATATGCAGATTTTGATTTTTCAAATTTTGTATTTAACTTAGTATTCTGTGCAACTACAGCAACCATCGTATCCGGTGCTATGGCAGAAAGAACCAAATTTTTGTCTTACTGTATTTATTCCGGTGTTATTTCCGCACTGATTTATCCAATTGAAGCACATTGGATTTGGGGCGGAGGCTGGTTATCTCAGTTAGGCTTCCATGATTTTGCAGGTTCTTGTGCAATTCACATGGTAGGTGGTATTTCTGCACTGATTGGTGCTAAGATTCTCGGACCTCGTATTGGTAAATTTAACAGAGATAAATCCGGAAAAGTTACAAAAGTAAATGCATTTCCGGGACACAATTTACCTCTTGGATGTTTAGGATGTTTCATTCTTTGGTTTGGATGGTATGGATTCAATGGTGCTGCTTGTACCAGTATCCCACAGTTAGGATCTGTATTCCTTACAACAACAGTAGCTCCGGCAACTGCAACAGTAGTATGTATGGTATTTACATGGATTAAATATGGAAAACCGGATGTTTCTATGTGCTTGAATGCTTCTTTGGCAGGTTTGGTAGCAATTACAGCACCTTGTGATGTGACAGATTGTGTAGGAGCACTTATCATTGGTGCCGTAGCAGGTTTATTGGTAGTATTTGGTGTATGGCTGTTAGATTATAAATTACATGTAGATGACCCGGTAGGTGCCGTAGCTGTTCATATGATGAATGGTATCTGGGGAACAATTGCAGTTGGTTTGTTTGCAACTACTTCTGCTCCGGGAAATGATAGTGTAAAAGGATTATTTTATGGTGGAGGATTTCATCAGTTAGGAATTCAGTTGTTAGGATTTGTAACCGTAGCATCTTGGACAGCAATAACTATCACAATCGCATTCTTAATTATTAAGGCAACAATTGGTTTGCGTGTCAGTGAAGAAGAAGAAATCGTTGGTTTGGATGCAATGGAACATGGTATTGCATCAGCATACTCCGGATTTAGTATCATGGATGTTTCCAACACTATGACCATGGATGTAAATGAAAATACAAATCTTGGAACAGAAAGCTACGAAGATGCATCTAATGCTCAGAAGGATGCAGCTGTAAAAGTAGTTTCCGCAGTTCCAAAGGATGTAACAGGTATGTATAAGGTTGTTATTATTGCGAAATTATCACGCTATGATAAGCTGAGAAAGGCAATGAATGACTTAGGTGTAACAGGTATGACAGTAACGCAGGTTATGGGTTGTGGAATCCAGAGAGGTGCTGGTGAGAAATATCGTGGTGTTGAAATGGATGCAACCTTGTTGCCAAAGGTTAAAGTTGAAGTTATCGTAGGTAATATACCAGTAGATAAAGTAATTGAAACAGCGAAAAAGACACTCTATACCGGTCATATCGGTGATGGAAAAATATTCGTATACGATGTTGCGAAAGTTGTTAAAGTTCGTACCGGCGAAGAAGATATGCAGGCTTTGCTGGATGTGGAATAGGTATTATCTAATCCCCTTAGTTAGTATATACATCAACAGAGGGAGGGCCCGGAAGGATTTCCGGGCTTTCTTTCTATTTATAGGATGTATTATTGTAGGAAATACCGTAGTACATTAAAGTATGAAGGTATATATGATTTCCTATGGTATAAAAAAGGGGAATTACTTGCAATTTTAAAGGAAACATTATAAGATAAAAGAAAGATATGCATTATGGGGGTAAGTCTATGAAAGATAATGTATTATTTATTAATCGTAATCACATGGAAATACAAGAATTCTTAAATGCAATGCAGGATTATGATTTTGAGATTGATACAGCAGATAGCGGTTTAGAAGCTGCGATACTGTTACGAAAAAAGAATTATAAAGTTGTAATCACGGGAATGAACCTGTCTACTTATGACGGAATGAAATTACTTGCATACTTGAATGGGTACTCCCCTTATACAGCATGTATTGTTTATACTACAACGATAAAATTGGCACAGTTGCGTGTACTGGTAAATGAGAGAGATGTATTTCGTATTTTTTTGAAGCCGGTAAACTATCGTGGAGACTTTTATCATGCGATTCAAGATGGATTTGCCTATTATGATCTGCGGCAGGCAGAGCAGGAAGAACAGAAGGTTCTTGAACTGAAACAGAAGTCCATAGAAGATATAGAGACACAAGAAGCGACGGCAACAGGGGAATATGAATGGAAACAGATGGGGCAGTTTATGAGAAGGTTATTGCCTTGGAGTGTAGAGAATTTTCAGATTCCCCTTAATGAGGAACAAAAGAAATTATTTAATGTCTTTGAACAGAAAATCTTGGATTACTATTTAGAGCTGGATTATGCAGCTTGTGACAATATGGAAAAGGTATGTGGATGTATTCAAGAGGAATTTGAGACAGACGATATGGGACAGCAGGTTATTGTTAATATAAACCAAAGACCGGTAAATCCCAAAACCGGATTTTATGAACAACTTCACTTCATATTATGGATATTATTAACACAGATTGCAATGATATCCCCGAACTACACTGTTACCGTTGATATGGACTTTGAATTACCATTTCGCCCGATTATACGGATAAAGGCAAAGGTACCGGAAGAAAAAATAAAAGAATATCAAGAAAACCGTGTAGTGCAAGACGGAGTAAAGGTAGTTTCCTGTATTGTGGAAGCATTCACAGAACAATGCAATATTGAGATAACACCAGACAGGATTGTATGCCAATTACAATTAAGAACCGAAGAACGAAAAAAGACAAAACTATGAGAAAACCGCAGGAAAGAATCTATATCAGTTCTTTCCTGCGGTTTTTTTAGTTTTGACCGGTATTAATCGGTGAATTATCTAAAGAACCATCAGAACCATTACCGGTGTTATCATTGCCGGTATTATCGGTAGGCGTTTTTGTTGTATCCGTATTATTTTTGTTATCGTTGTTTCCTGTGTCATCCGTCTTTGTACTTGGTGCCTCTATAGACGGAAGCTGTGGAATTACAGAAGCAGCAGTGTGCA
Source organism: Roseburia sp. MSJ-14 (assembly GCF_018918225.1). Classification (NCBI taxonomy): domain Bacteria; kingdom Bacillati; phylum Bacillota; class Clostridia; order Lachnospirales; family Lachnospiraceae; genus Roseburia; species Roseburia sp. MSJ-14. The sequence goes on along the minus strand of NZ_JAHLQD010000056.1, from coordinate 95,541 downwards.
CAGTACATTGGTTTTGTGTATCGGACAGTAAATATGGACCGTCTTCTGTATTTGGGGAACCTCCAATAATATATACACTGGTTTGGCGAGTTTCCGCCGGGCAGAACTCACTTGCCAACATACCGGAAGCAGTACAGATGGTTGCGCTGATATGGTGATCACATACCTCTGTAGGTTCGGTGCCGGCGGCAAAGTATTCGGTTTCTACCATACTTCCTCTTGGATCGCAATCACAAAGACCTTCTACTGCCAGTTTACCGGATTTTTTACAAACGGTAGCAGTTACGATACCATCAGGCTGTGTAAAGTCTTTGTATTCCAATCCTTCGTGAATACGGCTCATGACGCTTCGCCAAAGGTTTTTCGGAGAATTTGTCTGACCGGATTTACTTTGCGGGCTGTTGTCGTCGTAACCACACCATACAACACAAGTATAATAAGGTGTGAAACCGGCAAACAAAGCATCTCTGTTTTTTGTTGTAGTACCTGTTTTACCGGCAATTGCCTGTCCGGAAAAAGCAGCTCTTGAACCGGTTCCTACGGTAACAACATCCTTCATAGCATCTGTTAATAAGAAGGCAGTTGTGTCTTTTAATACGGTATGAGTTTCCGCAGTGTTATCAATTAATACATTGCCTTCGTGATCTAAGATTCGTGTATAGAATCTAGGGCGTGTATAAGTACCGCCATCTGCAATGGTAGCATATGCTGCGGTTAATTCTAAGTTTGTTACACCGTTGGTAATACCACCAAGTGCCAGAGATTGTACAATATCTTTTTGATCCAAAGTAGTAAATCCAAAGTTTTCCAGATAATCATATCCTACCTGTGGAGAAATATCCGTAAGTGTCTTTACGGTTACTACGTTGATAGACTTGGTAATGGCATAACGCAAAGTGGTAAAACCACGATAACTATTGTCATAATTTCGTAAAGATGTGCCATTAGAATAAGTAAATGGTGCATCATCCTGTACAGTGGCAAGGGTCATGCCGGCAGTATCCAGTGCAGGTGCATAGGCTGCCAATACTTTGAAAGTAGAACCGGGCTGTCTGGTGGTATCTGTAGCTCGATTCAAGGTACGGCTTCCGGTCTTATCACCACGACCACCAACAATTGCCTTTACTTCGCCGGTAGACTGATCCATAACGGTCATAGCGGTCTGTGGCTGAAGGGTAAAGATAACAGATTCGCCACCTTCCGGAATGGTATCGCCGTCCTCCATAATCTCTGCCTTGTAGGCATCAATAGCGGCTTGTGCTTCTTCCTGAGAAGAAAAGTTAATATTATAGTTAGAATCGGAACTCTGATAATAAGAGAGCATTGTCTGCTCGCTGTAATTTTTCGTTGTTCCATCGGCTTTATTTACAGTTAAACGATAAGAAAAGGAATATTCAATATCGCCGGAGTAATTATCCGGGTTATTTGCCTCTTCATCGCATATTTGCTGCATAGCCATGTTTTGTGTGGATTCAATGGTAAGTCCACTGTTATAAATTGCTTTGTATGCCTGAGTATCGGTATATCCCTTTTTCTCTACCAAATCCTGAACCACCTGATCAATTAGGGCATCTACAAAGTAGGAGTTCGGATTCGTATCTACATATTCTACATTTACCTGCTGAATACGGGAATAAACATCGTCAGCAAGTGCTTCTTCGTATTCTTTGTCGGAAATATATCCCTGTTCTTTCATATTTTTAAGAACAAGTTTACGACGTTCCGCATTTTTTTCCGGATGACTTACCGGATTATAAGCAGATGGGCTTTTGGTAATTCCGGCAATTACAGCGGATTCAGAAAGAGTAAGTTCAGAAACGTCCTTGTCAAAGTAACGGCGAGCGGCAGCTTGTACACCTAAAGTATTTTGTCCGAGGTTGATGGAATTTAAATAGTTTTCCAGTACCCATTTTTTGGATTTTACTTTTGAAAGCTGTACAGCCAGGTACTGTTCCTGAATTTTACGCTCAACTTTTTCAGACCAGGATTCGTTTGTCCAGCCATCAAATACATTGTTTTTCAAAAGCTGTTGCGTAATTGTACTTGCACCTTGGGAAAAATGTCCAGTGGTCAATCCGGTAAAACCGGCACGGATAATTCCCTTAATATCAATACCATTGTGTTCATAGAAACGTTCATCTTCGATAGCAACGAAAGCGTGTTGAAGATCTATAGGGATTTCATCCAGTGTAACGTATACACGGTTAGAACCAGAAGCAACAAGGGTTGCGGTTTGATTTCCCTGATCATCCAATACAACAGAGAGGTATCCGGTTGGCGTTGGGTCGATATCATTAATGTCGGGAGCATCATCAATAATGCCCTTTAGAATGCCCACACCTGCACAACCACCGATTACAATCGCTGCTAAAAAGCAAACAAGTAATGCTTTACAGAATATTACGGTGAATTTCTTGCGTATCAAGGTTCCGGTGGACGTAATACGCTTGTCCTTCCGGGAAGCACCTTTTTTTCCATAATTCATAGTAAGCCTCCTTTATATATCTTCACTATTATAGCAAAAAAGACTTACGAAATAAAGCAAAAAATCCTTAAGATTCCCAGAAGAGAATTGCGTCAAAATAGATAATATGGTACACTAAAAAGCAAATAAAAGAAGAAATACGGAGAAACAAAGATGAAAAACAAGCCTTACAAGACCTTATATGAAGGCGGCGTAGGAGAAATTGTCGAAAAGAAATCACGATTTATTGCAACAGTTGCAAAAATAGAGAACGAAGAAGAAGCATTAGCGTTTATCGCTAAGATGAAAAAGCAGTATTGGGATGCCAGACACAATTGTTATGCATTTGTTGCCGGAAAAAATCAGGAACTGCAAAGGTGCAGTGATGACGGTGAACCAAACGGAACAGCAGGCAGACCTATGCTGGAAGTTTTATTGCGCGAGGATATTCACAATATTGCGGTAGTGGTGACACGTTATTTTGGCGGAACGCTTCTTGGAACCGGCGGATTGGTACGGGCTTATCAAAAGTCAGTACAGGAGGGATTAAAAAACAGCATTATTATAGAAAGAATGCAGGGACAGAGTTTGGAAATCCATACAGATTATAATGGCATTGGAAAAGTACAATACATTCTTGCTCAAGAGGAAGTTCCTGTAATAGATACCGAATATACGGATAAAGTAGTGGTAAAGTTAATTGTACCAGGTGGGAAAAAGGAAAAATTACAAGAAGCAGTAACAGAAGGAACCAATGGAAATGCTGTGTATCAGTGGGGCGAACAAGTTGAATTTGCATCAATTGAAGGAAAAATAAAAATTTTTTAAAAAATTTGAAAAAAAGGCTTGCATTTTAAAAATATCTCATGTATAATACAACATGTTGAAAAACATTGGCCCATCGCCAAACGGTAAGGCAACGGACTCTGACTCCGTCATTTCAAGGTTCGAATCCTTGTGGGCCAGCTAGAAACCATCACAGCATGTGATGGTTTTTTTATGTAATAGGAAAGTGCGGTCTATTGAATAAAAATGCTCTCATTAGGAAAGGAATGAAAAGAACGTGTATAGTTTTGAAAGCAGAATACGATATAGTGAAGTGGACAAGGAAGGCAGAATTACCTTGAATTCAATTTTGGATTATTTTCAGGATTGCAGTTGTTTTCATTCTGATGATATTGGGGTGGGAATAAATTATTTAATGGAACAAGGATTGGCATGGGTATTATCTTCCTGGCAGATTGAAATAAAAAGGTATCCTATGTATGGCGAAAATGTTAAAATAAGTACATGGCCATATGATTTTAAGGGATTTTTCGGATTCCGTAATTTTACCATGGAAACGCCGGAGGGAGAAATGCTGGCATATGCAAATTCTATCTGGACATTATTAGACCTTAAGAAAGGTCGTCCGACCAGATTAACGCCGGAGCTTATTGAAGCATATAAGTTAGAACCACAACTGCCTATGAAGTGTGAATCCAGAAAGATTCAGCTGCCGGAAGGAATGCAGGCAAAGGAAGCTTTTCCGGTGCACAAGTATCATATTGATACCAATCAGCATGTAAATAACGGACGTTATGTTGGAATGGCACAAGAATATTTGCAGGAAGAAAAGCAGGTATGGAAAATGCGCGCAGAATATAGAAAAGCAGCAATTTATGGAGATACCATATATCCTTATGTGAAAGAACAGGAAAAAGTAACAGTTGTAAATTTGGCAGATGGAGAAGGCAATCCATATGCAATCATAGAATTGGAGGTCAGTGAATGATCCGATTAGGAGAAAAACAGAAATTAACAGTAGTAAAAAGAGTAGAATTTGGTGTGTATTTGGCAGAAGATGCCGGTGCAGAGGAAAGAGTTCTGCTTCCGGGAAAACGTGTGCCGGAACAGACAAAAGAAGGAGACGAGATAGAGGTATTTATCTATAAAGACTCAAAGGACCGTATCATTGCTACTACAGCAGAACCGAAGTTGAAAATGGGAGAATACACGCCCCTTAGAGTGGTGTCTGTGCAAAAGATAGGAGCATTTTTGGATTGGGGTTTGGAAAAAGATCTGTTTCTTCCATATAAAGAGCAGACTGCAAAAGTACATGAGGGAGACGAAGTATTAGTTCGCCTCTATATTGATAAGAGCAAACGTCTTTGCGCAAGCATGCGTGGATTGTATGAACTGCTTTCCACAGATTCTCCTTATGAAGCAGGAGAAACAATTCATGGAAGAGTCTATGAGTTTAGTAATAATTTTGGAGCATTCGTGGCAGTGGATGATAAATATTCTGCATTGATTCCAAGACATGAAGATCACAGCAACCTTAGAATTGGCGAAGTGATAGAAGCCAAAATTGTAGAGGTAAAACCAGATGGTAAATTAACACTTACCATGCGTGACAAAGCATATATTCAAATGGAAGAAGATGCACAACAGGTCTTAAAGCTGTTAGAACAGTATGCAGGAGTGCTGCCATTTACGGATAAGGCATCTCCGGAAGTGATTATGCGTGAAACCAAAATGAGTAAAAATGCATTTAAACGTGCAGTCGGTCACTTATATAAGGAACGTAAGATAGAAATTAAAGAACATTGCATCAGAAAGAAATAGGAGGGAATATGACAGATAATAAGGGAGCGAATCGCTTGTATTTAGTGATTGTAGCATTATATGTTATAGCAAGTTTGCTATTTGCAAAAGTTATACCATTTGAATTGCCAACATATGCGGGAATTATTGTAAGTCAGTTGATTGTTGTAGTCCCTGCTGTGTTGTATTGTATCATTAGAAAAATATCGATAAAAGAGTTGTTTCCATATAGGAAAATTAGTCTTTCTACAGCAGTATTAGTAGTTGTTTCTACTTATTTAATGTATCCATTAATGATTGTGTTAAATATGATAACATTATTATTTACAAAATCAGGAACAGCATCTATGCAGTCGGAAATGTCACAGTTCCCGTTGATAGTTTCTACAGTATTAGTAGCATTAGTGCCGGCATGTGTAGAAGAATTTGTGTTTCGCGGGGTGCTGTTTCAGACTTATCGAAGAAAAAGAGTATTTTCGGCAATTTTATTAAGTGCCCTGCTATTTGGATGCATGCATATGAATGTAAATCAATTTGCCTATACATTTGTCATGGGAATTTATATGGCATTTTTAGTTGAAGGAACAGGAAGCATGTTTAGTTCTATGCTGGCACACTTTACGTTAAATTTTACCGGAGTGTTTTTGAGTTGGTTAATAGGAAAAAGAACCGGTGCCTTTGATAAGACAGGAGACATGTCACAGGTAGGTAATTTTTTAGATTATGGAAATGATACAGTAATCATGTTACTGTTTGGAATACTCATTTGGTTTATTATTGCCATCGGAACAACAGCAGGTGCCATTGCAATTTATCTTCAGATTTGTAAAATGAATGGACGTAGAGAGCATATAAAAACGATTTTCCGAAAACAATCTACAGAAAAATTGATTACGATTCCATTAATATTGGCGATAGCAATTACCATAGCAATTATGGTGTTAGTTTTTTAACAGAAAAAGGTACATTTGTAAAAACACAAATGTACCTTTCCTTCCATTTAATTATGCTTAAATGGAAATGTCAATATTTGCACCGAGATGTGGGTTTACAGACTGTTCCATCATTTTTATCATGGAGTCTCCCATAACCTCTACAGTGTCTAACTGTTTGCCAAGCATGAGAACACCAACATCATTTTGAAGTTGAGTTGTGCTTAAGGCAGTTGATAAAGAAGCAATATCCATAGGAACCGCCACCTTTCTGTTAGATTTCTGTATTTACAGTATGGCACGAAAACGGCGTAAAAGCAATATAAAAGAAATAAAAAAAAGAATGGAAATAAATGACAGGAGGAAACATATGATTTACGATGTTATTATTTTAGGAAGTGGTCCGGCAGGACTGAGCGCAGCTATTTATGCACAAAGAGCACGTTTGAATACGCTGGTAATCGAGGAAAAGCCATTAAGTGGCGGACAGATATTAGATACCTATGAAGTGGATAATTATCCTGGATTGCAGGGAATCGGTGGATTTGAACTTGGCATGAAGTTTCGGGAACATGCAGACACCCTGGGCGTAACATTCCATACTGCACAGGTGCAAAAAGTTCAGGCAGCGGGAAATTTAAAAGAAGTCGTAACAGAAAAGGAAACATTTCAAACGAAAAGTGTAATTGTTGCAACAGGAGCAACTCACAGAAAACTGGGAGTGCAGGGAGAAGAAGAACTGGTAGGTGCGGGAGTTTCTTATTGCGCCACCTGTGATGGAGCGTTTTTCAAAGGAAAAACTGTGGCAGTAGTTGGCGGAGGCGATGTGGCGTTAGAAGATGCATTGTTCTTGGCAAGAGGTTGTGAGAAGATTTATCTTATTCACAGAAGGGATGAATTCAGAGGTGCCAAGGTTTTACAAGAACAGGTGCAAAAAACAGAAAATATTACAGTTCTCTGGAATAGTGAGGTAAAAGAGATTCAAGGAGAGAATAAAGTAGAAAAAATTCTGTTACACAATAATATAGAAGAAACAGATACAACATTAGAAGTGCAGGGTATCTTTATTGCAGTGGGAATCCAGCCAAACAATGATGCGGTAAAGGAAGTTGTTGCAGTAGATGAACAAGGTTATGTAAAGGCATTAGAAGATACGGTAACCAGTGAACCGGGAATCTTTGCAGCAGGGGATGTTCGTACAAAGCAGCTTCGACAGGTAATTACAGCAGCGGCAGACGGAGCCAATGCAGTTACATCCGTAGAAAGATATTTGTTGACGATGTAGTAACAATTTGTAACAACTTTGTAAAAAATAAGTTGACATAAACATGCCACTTTGCTATAATGGTCTTTGTAATAAATTTGTAATAAATGTACGAAAAAGGTACATAGCATAAAATGAATTATTTTGGAGGGTAACATGAATAGAAACAGAATCAGAACAGCAGCATGTTGTTTAACAGCTACCGTAGTATTATCTAGTAGTTCTTTTGCTGTTAATGCAGCACCGGCAGCAGGTGCAGGAAACTTAGTTTCTACTGCATTAGCTTCAGAAACATCAAATGATAGTACAAGTGCTTCAGCCAATGCAGGTATTTCACAGGAACTTGCACAGTCTTTGACACAGAAGACAACAGTTGATACAGCGATTCAGGTAGTTCAGAATGAAACTCCTGTTGTAAAATCTGAATATGATGATATTGCAGTTGCACAAGTTGATAATTATGTAAATGTTCGTTCTACTCCAAGTGAAGATGGCGAGGTAGTAGGTAAATTATATAATAATTCTGCAGCAACCGTTTTGGCAACAGAGGGTGATTGGTATCAGATTCACTCCGGTAATGTAGAAGGATACATCAAAGCAGAGTTCCTTGTTGTAGGTAATGCAGATTTAGCTAAAGCAGTTGGAACAAGAGTTGCCAAGGTAAATACTCAGACATTGAATGTTAGAGTGGATGCCAGCACGGATTCCGGAATTTTAGGACAGGTACCAGATGGAGAAGAACTTACCGTTGTTGATGAAATTGATGGATGGACTAAGGTTTCTATCGAAGAAGGAGACGGTTGGGTAGCAAATGAATTTGTAGAGACAAGCACTCATTATACGACAGCAGAATCTAAGGAAGAAGAAGAAGCAAGACTGAAGAAAGAAGAAGAAGAGAGAAAGGCAGCAGAAGAAGCTGCAAGAAAAGCTTCTGAGAAGTCTTCACAGAAGTCAAACAGCAGTTCTTCTAACTCCGGAAGCAGCCGTAGCTACAATCCACCAAGTGGCGGAAATGGACAGGCAGTAGCAGATTATGCATGTCAGTTTATTGGTAATCCATATGTATATGGTGGTACAAGTTTAACAAACGGAGCTGACTGTTCTGGATTTGTAATGAGCGTATATGCACAGTTTGGTATTGGTTTACCACATTCCTCTAGCGGAATGAGAAGTGTTGGATATGAAGTAAGTCAGGATGCTATGCAGCCGGGAGATATCGTATGTTATAGTGGACATGTTGGTATCTATGTTGGCGGTGGTACAATTGTAAATGCAAGTACAGAAGCAACTGGTATCAAGTATACAAACGCTTATTACAGAAGCATTATTACTGTTAGAAGAATTTTCTAGGAATTAAATAAACGTAAATATAGACAACAAAGATGTTCTTTTTTATGGAGTACCATAGAAGAGAGCATCTTTTTTCATGTAATAGGAAATCGCGTCCTATTACATGAAAAACGCTCCACTAAGGAAGCACACCTGGCAGGAAAAAAAGTGCTGTAATAGGAAATTTATTTCATAGGAAAATAGTTCTAGGAGCAAGCAGAAAAATGCCAATATATTGTCAGAATTGTTACACAGTTTATATATTTGCAAGAAAAAAGTCTTTTATGCACTTTGTAAGAAAAAGGAAAAAATTACTTGACGGATGAAAACTGCACAAAGCGTTTTTGAGTTGTCAAGAAATGTGGAAAAAAGTATAAAAAAGTGGAAAAAGTTATCCACATGAAAAGAGGCGAAAAAATCGAAAAAAGTGAGTTATACACGAAGTTATACACATTATCCACATTAAAAACGGAAAAAAAAGTGGTTTACATAGTAAAAAAAGGAACATTCGTTTTGTGAAGTTATGATAAAGTTGATAAAAAAATAAAAAAAGCAGAAAAACAGTTGACATTTGAAAAGACAAAAAAAACAAGTATATGTCCGAAAATGTCAGTCTATTGTGAGAAATTATCTGCAAAAGCCATGGTTGAAAAATTTTCGGCTATTTGGTATACTTCTAAAGTGAATTTGTGTACGGATAATAAAATCGAGAAAAGATAGGTGTTATATGATAAAGAAAATCGAGATTCTTGGTATGAATCTGGACAACTATACCGTACGAGAAGCCATGCTTCAAGTAGAGGTGTATCTGACCAATGATACAATGAATACAATTGAAAATATTTCCATGGAGATGCTGGTGAAGGCTCAAAACGATGAAGTGCTGAAAGAATGCATTGAACAATTGGATTTAGCAATTATCAGTGAAAAGGAAATATTGAAGGCGGCAGGTGTTATGTCTGCACAACGAATGCGTGAAACAGCAGACAATGAATTTGCCAGAGAATTTATGAAACGTATTGTACGAAACAATAAAACCGTGTACCTGTTAGGTAATACCAGTGAACAAATTGAAAAATTACAGGAATTTTTAGCAGAAAAATATCCAAAACTAAAAGTAAGTGGCTCGTATGCGCTTGAAGAATGTACCGGTGATTTTGACAATATTATCAATGAAATTAATATTGCAGAAACAGATGTAATTTTTTCTGTATTACCAACGCCACAGCAAGAATATTTTCTAAAAGATAATGTGGGAAAATTCAATGCGAAGATTTGGTATGGACTTGGGGTGAATTATGCACGCAAGCGAGGGGTATCAGAAGTGGCAGAATTTGCAAAGAAACTAGTACACAAGGGAATGCTTCATAGTATGCTGTCACGATATAATAAGGATGAATGAGGAATTTGAAATGGACAGTATTGTAAGTAACAAAAAAGGCTTGATAGAAGCATATCTTAAGATTATTATTGGAACAGGAATCATGGGAGTTGCCATTAAGTGTATCTACGATCCCATTAGTCTGGTTACCGGAGGATTTACGGGAGCAGCGATTGTTCTGAAGAATTTGACAGCCGGAGTTATCCATGGTGGTATTCCGTTGTGGTTTAGTAACCTGGTATTAAACATTCCGATTTTCCTAATCGGTTGGTGGATGAAAGGGAAAAAATATGTAGGCAGAACAGCCATTGCCACTGGTTTATTATCAGCATGGCTTTACATTATACCGGAAGTGGATTTGGTAAATGGTGATTACATTTTAGCATCTATTTTCGGTGGAGTAATTACCGGTATCGGTCTGGGAATTATTTTTATGGCAAATGCAACTACCGGTGGAACGGATATGGTGGCGGCATTGATACAGGTGAAATTAAAGCATTATTCCATAGCCCAGATATTGCAGATTTTGGATGGTGTGATTGTGTTAGTGGGATTTTATGTATTTGGATTGCAACCTACCTTGTATGCAATCGTTGCAATTTTTATCGTGTCCAAAGTAACAGACACCATGTTAGAAGGTATGAAGTTTTCCAAGGCAGCCTATATTATTACGGATAAGTACGAAGAGATTGCACAGACGATTATGACGGAATTAGACCGTGGGGTTACCGGACTGCGAGCCAAAGGCATGTATTCCGGTGAGGATAAGTGTATGTTATATTGTGTAGTATCTAAGAAGCAAATTGTATCTTTAAAGGAATTAGTTACAAAAATAGACCGTAATGCCTTTGTAATTGTAGGCGATGTGCGAGAGGTTTTAGGCGAAGGATTTATTGAATACAAGGGAAATTAGTCCCTTTTGTGAACTATGCATAGGATAAAAACACCTATTTTTCAAAAAAAAGTTGAGGAAATGCATAAAAAATGTGTATTTCCTCTTTATTTTTTTGTGCTTTTGCATTAAAATACAGATTAGAGTATTTTGTTCTCCTCACGGATAAAAAAGAAAATTTGTGAAAGTTGCATATGAAAATGTGCACAATAATAGAGGAACAGACAAAAGAAGTGTAAGGAAAAGAAAAGGAGTGAAGCAAATGATTTCAAGTCAGATACTTCAGAATACCATTGACGGATTAAAAGGAATCACTCGAATGGATTTATGTATTATTGATACGGAAGGAAAGGTGTTAGCGACCACATTCCCGGATGGGGAAAATTATGTGACAGCGGCAATGGCATTTGTGGAATCACCAGCGGACAGTCAGGTGGTACAGGGATGTCAGTTTTTCAAAGTGTTTGATGAGCACCAGTTAGAGTATGTATTGCTTGCCAATGGAGATAGTGAAGATGTATATATGGTAGGAAAAATTGCAAGCTTTCAGATACAGAATCTTTTAGTTGCTTATAAAGAACGTTTTGATAAGGACAATTTTGTAAAGAACTTGCTGTTGGACAATCTGCTGTTGGTAGATATTTACAATCGTGCCAAAAAGCTTCATATTGACACTGAGGCAAGAAGAGTGGTATTTATAGTAGAGACAAACCGTGAAAAAGACGGAAATGAATTAGAAAAAGTAAGAAGTCTTTTTGGCGGTAAATCTAAGGATTTCATTACTGCTGTGGATGAAAAGAATATTATTGTAGTAAAAGAAGTGTTAGAAAACGAAGGCTACAATGAGTTAAATAAAACTGCCGAGGTGATTTTGAATCTGTTCCGTACCAATGAGGAACATGAAGTTCATATCGCATATGGTACCATTGTAAATGAGATTAAGGAAGTGTCTCGTTCTTATAAAGAAGCGCGCATGGCATTGGATGTAGGAAAGATTTTCTTTGAAGATCGTTATGTGATTGCATATTCTACACTGGGGATTGGACGTTTGATTTATCAGTTACCAATTCCGCTTTGTAAGATGTTCATCAAGGAAATTTTTGATGGAAAATCTCCGGATGAGTTTGATGAAGAGACCTTGACTACAATTAATAAATTCTTTGAAAACAGTTTAAATGTTTCAGAAACATCCAGACAGTTGTATATTCATAGAAATACTTTGGTATATCGATTGGATAAACTGCAAAAAAGTACCGGATTGGATCTGAGAGTATTTGAAGATGCCATTACATTTAAGATTGCATTAATGGTAGTAAAATACATGAAGTATATGGAGTCGTTGGATTATTAATTGTAAAGTATTTTTAGGAGGCTTACATGATAACACTGGAAAATGTCAGTAAGGCATATTCAGCGGGAATTCCTGCATTGAATGATGTCAGTCTGCATATAGAACAGGGCGAATTTGTTTTCGTGGTGGGAGACAGTGGCTCTGGAAAATCGACTTTAATAAAATTATTGTTAAAGGAATTAGAACCTACAGAAGGTAGTATCTATATTAATAATCAGAAACTTGGCAAAATCCGTCATCGGGATGTTCCAAAGTTTCGGAGAAATGTAGGCGTAGTGTTTCAGGATTTCCGTCTGTTAAAGGATCGAAATGTTTATGAAAATGTAGCGTTTGCACAACGAGTAATCGGTACTCCTACTAAGGTGATGAAGCGAAAGGTACCGGCTATGCTTTCTATGGTTGGACTGGCAGCCAAGTATAAGTCATTCCCAAAACAGATTTCAGGTGGAGAGCAGCAGCGTGTAGCGATTGCAAGAGCGTTGGTAAACGAGCCGAAGATTTTATTGGCAGATGAACCAACCGGTAATCTGGATGCCGGAAATGCATGGGAAATCATGAAACTGTTAGAGGAAATCAACCAACGTGGTACAACTGTTTTAGTGGTTACACATAATCTGGAAATTGTAAAAGCAATGAAAAAGAGAGTAATTACAATGAAGAAAGGCGTCGTCGTCAGCGATGAACGAATGGGTGACGGGGATGAGAGTTAGTACATTTGCATATACGTTAAAACAGGGTATCAAAAATATTTGGAGAAACAAAATGTTTTCTCTGGCATCTATTGCCACCATGTCCGCATGTATCTTTTTATTTGGATTATTCTACTCTATTGTTGTGAATTTTCAAAGTGTTGTAAAAGAAGTAGAGTCTGGTGTGGCAGTTACGGTATTTTTTAACGAAGGAATTGATCAGACACAGATAGATACCATCGGAAATGAAATTGATAAACGTGTAGAAGTATCAAAGAAGAAATTTGTCAGTGCAGATGAAGCATGGGCAGAATATCAGAAACAGTATTTTGAAGGAAATGAAGAGATGGCACAGGGATTTGTCAATGACAATCCTTTGGCAAATTCAGCCCATTATGAGATTTATATGAACGACATTTCCATGCAGCAGTCATTAGTTACCTACTTAGAATCTTTGGATGGAGTGCGAGATGTAAAGAGCTCTGATGTGGCAGCCAATACATTATCCGATTTTAATCGTTTGCTGGGATATATTTCAGCGGGAATCATATTGATTTTGTTATGTGTAGCCGTATTCCTGATTAGTAACACGGTTACCGTAGGTATTGCTGTGCGTCGAGAAGAAATTGCGATTATGAAGCTGATAGGTGCAACAGATTACTTTGTAAGAGCACCGTTTATTGTAGAAGGAATTTTAATAGGACTTATCGGTTCTGCATTACCCCTTGGAGTCTTGTACCTGATGTATCGAAATATTATTGTATACATTGGAGAAAAATTCCACTGGCTTAGCAACATTATGAACTTCCTTCCGGTAGATACGGTATTTTCTACATTGTTGCCGGTTGGATTGCTTTTAGGTGTAGGTATTGGATTTTTAGGAAGCCGTTTTACAATAAGAAAACATCTGAAGGTGTAAGAAGGAAAGAGACTCGGCGGTGGATAACTGCCGAGTTGTTTTTGTTTACGCGAGTAGCAATGAAAATGCTGTGCTTGCACAGGTATTTGAAGAGCACCGCAATAACTTGAGAAACTCACAAGCATGTTTTTCATAGTTTGAACAAGGAGTGCTGTATGAAAAGAAGAAGGAAAAAATGGACGCATGTAACATTGCTGGCAATGGGCATGGCAGCTTTAATGGCATTTTCCGGGATTGGGAATGTAACGGCAAAGGGATTGTCGGAGGCACAAAAGGAAAAAGAGCAGTTAGAGCAGGAATTAAAAGAAGCACAAGAGATGATTGATAATCTAAATGATTCTAAGGAAGATATGGAATCGGCAGTAAAAGAATTGGATACAAAGCTTCAAAATATTTCCAAACAGATATCTGATTTAGAAAATCAATTGACAGAAAAACAGGCATCCGTAGATGAGACACAGGCAGAACTTGCAGCAGCAGAAGAAGACCGACAGAAGCAGTATGAAGATATGAAATTGCGCATACAGTTTATGTACGAGAATCAAAGTACATCTGCGTTGGAAAAACTTTTGACAGCGGGAAGTATTGCAGAATTTTTAAATAGTGCAGAATATATTGCTCAGATTTCACAATATGATCGCAATATGCTGGTAAAATATGAAGAGACAGTGGAGAACATTGCCAAAATGGAAGAAACACTGAAAACGGAAATCAGCGAATTAGAAGCGATGAAGGAAAAGGTGGAACAAGAGCAGAAAGCAGTGGCAGCCTTAGTGCAGGAAAAGGAAGAAAAGCTTGCAGAGACAGAAGGTCAGATTGTAGATGCACAAAAGGTAGCAGAAGCCTATGAGGCAGAAATTGATGCACAGAATGAAATCATAGCCCAGATTCAGCAGGCAGAAGAAGAAAGACGAAAAAAGGAAGAAGAACAGAACAGGGATAACGGAAACAACACGAATAATGATAACAACGTCGGGAACAATACGGGAGATAATACCGGTGATACTGGCGGAAATAATAACAATGACAACGGTGGCGGAAATTCAGACCAGCCAAGCGTATCAGCGTTTACCTGGCCTTGTCCGTCATCCAGAAGAGTTACCAGTGATTATGGACCAAGGCAATCGCCGACAGCAGGTGCCTCCAGTTATCATAAAGGAATTGATATAGGAGCGTCCTATGGGGCGGATATTGTTGCAGCAGCAGATGGAACGGTAGTATTTGCCGGATATTCAAACTCTGCCGGTAATTATGTAACAGTCAGTCATGGGGGTGGCTTGTACACCGTTTATATGCATTGTTCTTCTTTGAACGTGTCCAAGGGACAGTCTGTTTCAAGAGGGCAGGTAATTGCAAAAGTAGGAAGTACAGGAATTTCTACCGGAAATCATTTGCATTTTGGCGTAAGCTTGAATGGAAGCTATGTGAATCCGTGGAATTATTTATAAAAAGTTAAAAAGGAAAGAGGAGACGTATGGACACACAAAATTTTCAACCAGAGTCAGACAAGTCACAGTTTCGTAAAGGAATTGCAGTAGGTATTTTAATAACACTTGTGCTGGTAGTTATTGCAGCAGGCGTGTTGCGCGTAGCAGGAAAAAAACATGTATTACCGGAAAAAGGAACTGCAACAAATACGACAGAAAGTATGGATGAAAGTACACAGGATGTTATATCCAGTGATGCTGTGCAGGAAAAAGCAGGAGAACTTGCAGACATTTTAGATCAATATTATTACGAAGATATTGATGAAAATGCATTAGTAGAAGGCATGTATGCAGGTATGGTAGGCGGGATTGGAGATCCATATACCTGTTATTATACAGCAGAAGAATACAAATCATTAAATGAGACTACAAGCGGTTCTTATTACGGAATCGGTGCGGTTTTAACACAGAATGCCGAGACAAAGACAGTAACGATTCTTCATGTATATCCGGGAACCCCGGCAGAAGAAGCAGGAGTAAAGGATGGAGATGTTATTGTAAAAGTAGATGATGTAGATGGAAATAGCATGGAATTATCTGAGTTGGTAAAACATATCAAAGGTGAGGAAGGAACCACCGTACATCTGCAATTAATGCGAGAAGATAGTGAGGATTATGTGGAAGTAGATGTAGAACGCCGACAGATTGATATTCCAACCGTACAGTATCAGATGTTACAGGGAAATATCGGGCTGATACAGATATCTGAATTTTCCGATAACACACCGGAACAGTTTGATGCGGCAATTAAAGATTTACAGAGTCAGGGCATGGTGTCTATGATTGTAGACTTGCGTGATAATCCGGGAGGCGTATTGCAGTCAGTATGCACGATGTTAGATGAGATTTTGCCAAAGGGAACATTAGTATATACAGAAGATAAGTACGGAAATCGAACAGATTATGATTCTGACGAGTCTTGTCTGGATATTCCGATGGCAGTTTTGATTAATGGAAACAGTGCCAGTGCATCAGAGATTTTTGCAGGTGCAATCAAAGATTACGAGTATGGAACACTTATAGGAACAACATCATTTGGAAAAGGAATTGTACAGAGTATTATTCCGTTGGATGATGGAAGTGCAATTAAGGTTACCATGGCAAAATACTTTACTCCAAAGGGAAATTATATCCATGGAAAGGGAATTGATCCGGATATTGAATTAGAATATGAATATCAGGGAGATGCCTCTGCAACCTATGATCCAATGCAGGATAATCAGGTATTAAAGGCAATTGAGGTATTAACAAAATAATAGAAAAGCATAAAGATGTTAAAAAACATCAATACACGGTTAAAAAATATCAATTGACTTTTCTGGGATACAGTGTTATATTTTTTGTCAAACAGAAAGTCAAATGCAATGAACAGGCATACGAACCTTAAAATTTTTCTTACAGAGAGCTGTCGGATGGTGCAAGACAGTAGAGAACTTTTGGCGACATCCCCTGCAAGCAGTACGCTGAAACGGTAAATGACAGATAAAAAACATCAATTAAGTACCGGATTAAGCTTCACCGGATTCCCACCGTTATACGGGAGCCTATTGAAACGCACATAGTGTTGGAGATGGGGCAGAGAGGTCAGAAAACTGGCAAGCAAAGTGGTAACGCGGAAGAGATAATAGAGCTTTCGTCTTTGGTAATGATACTGAAGGCGAGAGCTTTTTTTGCGCACCTCGCGGAAAAGAAATTAGTCGTAAACGACACCGCTCGGGCGCGAAAGAGTCCGGCGGGCGGACTCTTTGTTCTAGTTTCATATCGTCCACGATGTCTGAGGAATGCAAAAGATTTTCTGAAAAACAAAAGGAGTGAACTATTATGAATGGTTTAGTAATTATTTTAATCGGAGTAATTGCGTTAGGCGCAGGCTACATATTGTACGGACGTTGGCTGGCTAACAAATGGGGAATCGACCCAAAGGCAGAGACTCCGGCTGTAAAGTATGAAGACGGAGAGGATTATGTACCATCCTCTAAGTTTACAGTATTTTCACATCAGTTTTCATCCATCGCCGGTGCAGGCCCTGTTACCGGTCCAATCCTTGCATCTGTATTCGGATGGGTACCGGTTTTGTTATGGTTGATTATCGGTGGTTTGTTCTTCGGAGCTGTACAGGATTTCGGAGCTTTATATGCATCTGTAAAGAACGAAGGAAAATCCATGGGTATGTTAATTGAAAAATATATCGGAAAAACAGGAAGAAAATTATTCATGTTATTCTGCTGGCTCTTTACTTTATTAGTAATCGCAGCATTTACCGATATGGTAGCAGGAACATTTAATGCATTCCCGGTAGATGCAACAACAGGAAAAGCTGTTTCTAAGGCAGTATTTGCAAATGGAGCAGCAGCATCTGTTTCTATGTTATTTATTTTAGTTGCAGTTATCATGGGATTGATTTTGAAAAAAGTTACGAACATGAATGAAGTTGTAAAAGGCGTACTTGCAGTAGTTCTTATTGTTGCAATGTTCGCAGTTGGTATGAAACTTCCTCTTTATGCAGACAAAACAGTATGGATTTATGTTATCATGGCATATTTGTTCTTAGCATCTGTACTTCCAATGTGGTTACTGATGCAGCCAAGAGATTACATGACAACTTATATGTTACTTGGTATGATTATTGGAGCAGTTGTTGGTGTATTAGTTGCACATCCGGCTATGAACTTAAATGCATTTAACGGATTTACCTTAGTAGCAGCAGACGGAACAAAATCTTATTTGTTCCCAACCTTATTTGTAACCATTGCTTGTGGTGCTGTTTCCGGTTTCCACAGCTTAGTATCTTCCGGAACATCTTCTAAGACAATCCGAAACGAAAAGGATATGCCAATGGTTGGATACGGAGCAATGATCGTAGAATCCTTACTTGGAATCGTTGCATTAGTTGTTGTGGGAGCAGTAGCAGTAAATGGAACAAAACCGGACGGAACACCATTTGCAATCTTCTCCGCAGGTGTTGCAGGATTCTTAGAAAAACTGGGATTGCCGGTAGAAGTTGCAACTGTATTTATGACAATGTGTGTATCTGCATTAGCATTAACTTCTTTGGACTCCGTTGCAAGAATCGGTAGAATGTCCTTCCAGGAATTATTCTATGAAGATACCACAGACCCGGCACAGATGGGGGCTGTTCGTAGAGTATTGACAAATAAATATTTTGCAACAGTAATTACCTTATTCTTCGGATGGTTATTGTGCCTTGGTGGATACAACAATGTATGGCCGTTATTCGGTTCTGCAAACCAGTTACTTGCAGCATTAGTATTGATTGCATTAGCTGTATTCTTAAAAACAACAGGACGTACCGGTTGGACATTATATATCCCAATGTTTGCAATGCTTGCTGTTACATTTACAGCATTGGTTCAGAAAACTATCGCATTGGTTCAGAACGTAGTAAATGGTAATGCAACTTTCTTAGTAGATGGTTTACAGTTGATTATAGCAATATTACTGATGGTACTTGGTGTATTAGTTGCTGCAAGCTGTTTCCAGAAATTATTTAAGAAAAAAGAAGAACAGACAGCATAGTTTAAAATTTGCATAAGAAAGAGAAGTGTTTCCAAATTTTAGGAAATGCTTCTTTTTTCTATATAAAAGAAGAAAAAATTGTGATATAATGAACAAAAGAGAGTCAGAGGGAACTTGTTCACTCTTGACGAACGGCGAAATTATTGAGTGATGAAATCACGATATACTGTCTCATGAAGTATTATACAAAATCAATATAATGTGCACAGTGAACACAGCAGGTATACAAGGAAGTATAAGGAGAAAAAATGAAAGAACAAACAGGAACCGGAAAAAAAGTAAGACAATTCGGCAGCAAGGAAGCACAGAATAGTAAAGTAAACCGTTTTTTGTCCATTGGAATGACGGTATTTTATCTAATGGTACTGGCAAATGTATTTATTGCATTTCAAACAGGAGTACGAGCAGCTGGATATACAGCAATGATTGCAATTTTGGTAACCATCTTAAGTATAATAAACTGGGTGGTATATATCAGAAAACCTTCCGGTAAGCTATTGAAAAATGTAGCAATGATAGGTTTGTGTATTGTAGATTTTTTAATTACCTATGCATTTGACAGCCAGTATCTGAAATACATGGTATTAATTCCGTTTATCGGTGTGATACTTTATTATCAGGAAAAGATAATGTTCAAGTATTCCATTGCCATGTGTGTGATTAACACCGTTAGTACTGTAAATTATATTATGAATAACGACCTTACAGGTGCAGAAAAAATAGAAAATGTTATGTGCCTGCTTACCGTTGTGATTTTCATGGGAATAGCTACATATACAACATATATAGGACATCGATTTAATCATGATACTCTTTATAATCTTCGAGATGAACGAGTTGCGCAGGATCAAATGATGGAAAATGTTTTGAATACCGCAGATAGAGTGAGAACAGAGGCGTTGAAGGCAAGTGAAGTAGTAGATAGTTTGGATAGTTCCACAGATATTGTAAATACAGCCGTTTCAGAGATTTCCCAGAGTACATTGAATACAGCGGAAAATATTCAGGAACAGACCATTATGACTCAGGCAATCCAGAATGCCATAGATAAGACCATAGAGTGTTCCGACCGTATGGTAGAAGTGGCAGCAGCTTCCAGTGAAGCAGTGACTGAGAATTTAGCGGTTATGCAGAATATCAGACAGCAGTCCAAAAATATTGCAGATACCAATAAAAATGTGGCAGAGGCAATGGCGAGATTGCAAGAAAAGACAGAACAGGTACGAAATATTGCAGATGTGATTTTCAATATTTCCAGTCAGACCAATCTGTTGGCTTTGAATGCTTCTATTGAGAGTGCCCGTGCCGGAGAGGCAGGAAGAGGATTCGCAGTAGTTGCAGATCAGATTCGAAATCTTGCAGAAGAGACAAGAAAAGAAACAGAGAATATTGCCACTATATTAGAGGAATTAAATAACAACGCTTCAGAAGCAAAAGAAGCAGTGGATAATTCCGCCACAGCTACCGATTATCAAGATCAGTTGATTGAAAGCGCATCTGCCGGATTTGAAAATATTAACAGCAATTCCGATAAGTTGACAGCAGATATTAAGGAAGTAGAAAAAATGTTGGCAGATTTATCTGCATCCAATGGTAATATTGTTAATAGTGTTACCCAGTTATCTGCAACAACAGAAGAGGTAACTGCAAGCTCACAACAGGCACAGGAAATCAGTGGTCAGAATAAAGAAGATGCAGACAAGGCAAAGAGTGCATTAGACAATGTGATAGAGATATCCCATGAGCTGGATCGCTATATGAACAGATATTGACAAACCTTGTAAAATGGGCTACTATAACCAAGAACAATTATATATAAAACGCAGAGGGACCGAATATTGGTTGAGAAGGTTAAAACCTGACTCTTGGAACCTGTCAGTTAATACTGTCGTAGGGAGCGGAAGAAAAAGAAAAGCAGAGACTTTACCGTGAACCACAGCGGTAAAGTCTTTTTATGTAATAGGAAATTACGTCCTATTACATAAAAAACGCTCCGCTATAAATGACACCGCTCGGGCGGGAAAGAGTCCGACAAGCGGACTCTCTGTTCTATATCATAGGAAAAGGAGAAGAGAATATGAGTACATATGCAACACAAATGGAGGCGGCACGCAAAGGGATTGTAACAGAGGAATTAAAAAAAGTAGCAGAAAAAGAGCGCATGACGGTGGAGGAGTTAATGCCGTTAGTAGCTGCCGGAAAAGTAGTTATCTGCGCAAATAAGCATCACAAATGTATCGACCCGGAAGGGGTAGGTTCTATGTTAAGAACTAAAATCAATGTAAATCTTGGAATATCCAAGGATTGTAAAGACTATGACGTAGAGATGGAAAAAGTAATGGCGGCAGTCAATATGGGGGCACATGCCATTATGGATTTATCTTCTCATGGAAATACCATTCCATTCCGTAGAAAATTAACCGCAGAATGTCCGGCAATGATAGGAACTGTTCCGGTATATGATTCTGTAATTCATTATCAGAGAGATCTTGCAACCTTAACTGCAAAGGATTTTATTGACGTGGTACGTCTTCATGCAGAAGATGGTGTAGACTTTGTAACACTTCATTGCGGAATTACCAGAAAGACCATTGAACAGATTAAAAAACATAAACGTAAAATGAATATTGTATCCCGTGGAGGTTCCCTGGTATTTGCCTGGATGTGCATGACCGGAGAAGAAAATCCATTTTATGAGCATTATGATGAAATTTTGGAAATCTGTAGAGAACATGATGTTACCATTTCTTTGGGGGATGCCTGTCGTCCGGGATGTTTAGCAGATGCATCCGATGTATGTCAGATTGAAGAGTTGGTGCGTTTAGGGGAATTAACAAAACGTGCCTGGGACAGAGATGTACAGGTTATGGTAGAAGGTCCGGGACATATGCCAATGGATCAGATTGCAGCAAATATGAAAATACAACAGACCATTTGTATGGGAGCACCATTCTATGTATTAGGACCATTAGTAACAGATATTGCACCGGGATATGATCATATTACATCTGCTATTGGTGGAGCAATTGCAGCCCAGAATGGAGCAGCATTTCTTTGCTATGTAACTCCGGCAGAGCATTTGGCGCTTCCAAACGTAGAAGATGTAAAACAGGGAATTATTGCATCTAAAATTGCAGCGCATGCAGCAGATATTGCAAAGGGTGTGCGTGGAGCAAGAGAAATAGATGATAAGATGGCAGATGCACGCCGCGTATTGGATTGGGATGCACAATGGGAATGTGCCATTGATCCGGAAACCGCGAAAAAGATTCGTGATGACCGAAAGCCAGAGCATGAAGATACCTGTTCTATGTGTGGAAAGTTCTGTGCAGTTCGTAGCATGAACAAAGCATTAGCAGGAGAATATATTGACATTCTGTAACTATTTTAAAAGAAGGAAAAGTACATAGGATTTTTCAGATAAAAGCAGAATCGTTACAAGTAGTTGAGATATTTTAGATAGGAGACATTTCATGAAAATAAATATAAAAAAGCTGGCACTGGCAGGAATGATGACTGCATTAGGGGTAGCCTTATCGGCATTTTCCATTCCGGTGGGAGCTTCTAAGTGTTTTCCCATACAGCATTTGTTAAATGTACTGGCAGGGGTATTTTTAGGACCAAGCTATGCACTTGGATTTTCCTTTTGTACAGCCTTGATTCGCAATCTTATCGGAACCGGAAGTCTATTGGCGTTTCCGGGAAGTATGGTAGGAGCTTTTTGTTGTGGAATGATTTACAAATATACCAAAAAAATTCCGTTGGCATTGATTGGTGAGGTAGTGGGCACCGGAGTAATCGGTGGCATGCTTTGTTATCCGGTAGCAAAATTTCTGTTAGGAAATGGAGAGGCAGCCTTATTTACTTATGTGTTGCCGTTTTTAATCAGTACCATAGGTGGAAGCCTAATTGCAGCAGTATTATTAGGAGTTCTATATAAGTCAAAGGTAATTTATCGTTTACAGCAGTAGCAATGAAAATCCTGTGCTTGCATAAGAATCTGAGAAGCACCGGGATAACTTGAAAAACTGGCAAAGCGTGTTTATCATAGTTTACAGGGAATGATGAAAAAGAAAAGAGGAGCCTATGGAGCCGGAAGAAATACAGGAGATTTTTCAAAAAATCAGGGAAAAGCAACCGTTGATACATATGATACCCAATGCAGTGTCAGCCACTCTTTGCGCAGATGGGCTGTCTGCGTTGGGGGCAAGACCGCTTATGGCAGTAGCTCCACAGGAAATGCAGGAAATTGTAAAACAGGCAGACGGAATAGTGATAAATTTAGGGCAACCAACACCGGAAAAAAGAGAGGCTGCCCGATTGGTATTAGAGACTGTAGTTCAGGAAGAAAAGCCCGTGGTTTTAGACCCGGTAGGCTGTGGAGCATCTGTTTTTCGCTTGAAGATGGTGCAGGAACTGTTAGAGATTCCATGGAAGGGTATTATTAAAGGGAATCAATCAGAAGTATACAGTATACAACAAAATCTTCTAACGCAGGAAGGAATTGATTCCAGAGAGGACAGAACGCTGTCAGCCATGACAAAGGAAGGAAGGGTACTTCTGGTAAGCGGAGTGGCTGATCGGATTTTGTGGAAGGGTGGCAGTAAGACACTTCAGAAAAAGGAGCAGCGGGTATATAATATAGTAGGAACAGGTTGTTTGTTAGGTGCTATAACCGGAGCTTGTTACAGCATAACCAAGGAACCAAAACAGGCAGCAGAGGCAGCCGCATTGGGTATGGCGTATGCACTGGAGCAGGCAGATAAGGCAGTAGGTTATGGTCAGGCAAAAGTAGTCTTATTAGATGCACTGACACAGTTAGAAGAAGCAAGATTTTTGAATTGGATGAGAGGAAAAGAACAATGAAACGTTGGTTATATTTAATTGCAGATTTTTCCTATGGTGAGGAAAAAATCGAAGCGGCATTAAAAGCAGGGATAGATTACATTCAGTTGCGGGAAAAAAATATTTCTTCTGCGGAATATTTGAAACGTGCAAAAATTATACGAAAAATGACAGAAAAGTATCCTACGAAGTTTATCGTAAATGATCGCTTGGACATTGCCATGTTAAGTGATGCCGATGGAGTACATTTGGGACAGTCTGATGTTCCGGTAGCGGATGCCAGAGGAATTTTAGGGAAAAATAAAGTCATTGGTGCTACTGCAAAGACAGTGGAACAGGCAGTACGGGCACAAGAGGCAGGAGCGGACTACTTAGGAAGCGGAGCTTGGTTTTTTACCTCCACCAAAAAGGATGCAGTTCCAATCGCAGAAGAAACGTATCGGGATATTTTAAAAGCCGTTACCATTCCAAATGTGGCAGTAGGCGGAATTACCGCACAAAACTGTGAAAAGCCATTAAGCTGTGGCGCAAACGGGCTTGCCATTTCTGCCGGAATTTTGGGCGCAGAAGATGTAGCAGCAGAAGTAAAGAAACTTCAGAAGATATTAGCAGAGTAGAATGGAGGCATATCCATGAGAACAGTGCTTACCATAGCAGGAAGTGATTGTAGCGGTGGAGCGGGAATACAGGCAGACTTAAAGACCATTACCGTACATGGATTATACGGTGAAAGTGTTATCACAGCACTTACGGCGCAAAATACCATGGGAGTATCGGATGTTATGCCGGTACCGCCCACATTTTTAGAAAAGCAGTTAGAAAGCGTATTTTCCGATATTGTGCCGGATGCGGTAAAAGTCGGAATGATATGCAATGCAGAACAGATAGAGGTTATTGTGTCCTGTTTAAAAAAATATCGTCCAAAACATATTGTGATAGATACCGTTATGGTTTCCACCAGTGGAAGAAATCTCATGGAGCCGGAAGCCATTACCACATATAGAGAAAAGTTATTGCCTTATGGGGAGATTTATACCCCAAATATTCCGGAAACAGAACTGCTAACAGGACAAAAAATAAAAACAAAAGAAGAACGTGTGATAGCGGCAAAATTATTATCAGAACAGTATCCGGGAGCAGTTTTAATCAAAGGCGGACATGATGAAAAACAGGCAGATGATCTATTATATAAGAAGAAACAGGCAGTCTGGTTTCCGCAGGAGCATATAGAAAACGGAAATACTCATGGGACCGGATGCACCTTGTCATCTGCAATTGCCTGTGGATTGGCACAAGGACTTGGGATGGAAGAAAGTGTAAAAAATGCCAAGGCATATATAACAGGAGCCATTGGTGATGGAATGAATTTAGGAAAGGGAAATGGCCCATTAAATCACATGTATGTCATTTCTAAAATTATAAATGGTACAAATTAGCCATTGCAAAAAGAAAAGCTGAGTGCTAAAATACAAGTAAATTTTTATGGGGAGAGCTGAGAGATGAAAGAAAGTTCTTGGATATTGTATTCTGAAAATGCAAGAGTGGCGACGGATGCTGAAAAAGTACCGGAAGAACCACAACAGGAAGAGAAGAATACAGAGAAAGTAGTACGAGTAAGCATACAAATAGAAGCCGGAAGTGACAAGGAAGACGTGATAGAACGGATTTCTAAGGAGGCACTGGATGGCACCGAGTTGGATATTCAAAATAAAGATATAGCACAAGATATGTTTACCGCCAATCTTTTGGAAAATAAAATAGAAGCAGTGCAAGCTGTTTCAGGGGTAAAAAGTGTTACATTAGTAGAAGCAGATCAGCTTACAGAAGAAACAGAGCAGTCCGTGGATTTAGAGGAAACGGAAGAAGAAACGCAGCAACAGGTGAATCAGGAGCGTACCCCCAAAGAGGTACCCAAGGGGCAGAATACTCAGGTGATTCAAAAGGAAGAAGAAAATAATATAGAGATTTCAAAAGACTCAATCATAGGTTTGATAGTCGTAGTTTTAGTTCTGGTGCTTCTTGTGGGAAGAAAATTACATAAGAGATTCAGATAAAGGCGTCTGTAGAAGCAGAGGCCTTTTTGTGACATAAGCACGTTGATTTACTAAAGCGAAAAAGCATTAAAGCAGATCAATAATATACAACCGTATATTTTATTGATAGATAAAAACAGGGAGGAAGAAGCATGAAACAGAGAAACTGGAAAAAAGTCTTGTTATCATGGGTGCTAGTTCTGGCAATGTCCTTGGGAATGACCGGAAATGTATTTGCAGCCGGTACAGGACAAAGTGATACGGAAGATTCCGTATGGACGGAGGAGGAGCCGGCAGACAGCCAAAGTATGGCAGATGCAGAGAGCGCACCTGAGAAAACAGAAGAAATTCCACAGGACGAAACCGTTCGTGTATTAATCGTAATGGATGGAAAATCTGCAATAGAAAAAGGATATTCTACAGATGCCATTGCACAAGATAAAAGTGCAATGAAATATGCAGATAAACTAGAAAAAAAACAGGAAGAGATTACAGAAAAAATCTCTGAAGAAGCATTAAACGGTGAAGCATTAGGCGTTCGTTATAATTTTACATTATTAGCAAATGCAGTATCAGCGGACGTGGCTTACGGTGATGTAGAAAAAATTCAGGCAGTAGAGGGCGTAGAAGGCGTTTATGTAGTGCCGAAGTATGATGTGGCTGCATCGGATGCAGCAAGCCCAAATACCGTTACAGCAGGTGAAATGGTAGGAAGCTATGATACCTGGGCAGCAGGTTATACAGGTGCAGGACAGCGTATTGCAGTTATTGATACCGGATTAGATACCGACCATCCTTCTTTTGACGGTGGAGCATTTGATTATGGCTTAGCTGAGACAGCTCAAAAGGAAGGCGAAAGCGTATCTGATTATAATCTGTTAGGAAAAACAGAAATTTCTTCTGTATTAGGCAGATTAAATGCAACAGCAAGAAAATCAGACATCACAGCAGACAAGTTGTTCTTAAGTGATAAAGTACCATTTGCATTTAACTATGTAGATAAGGACTTAGATGTAACACATGACAATGATACTCAGGGAGATCATGGTACTCATGTTTCCGGTATTTCTACCGCAAACGTATATGTACCGGATGGAACAGGATATAAGAAACAGGCAAGCGGAGTTGTAGGTATTGCACCGGATGCACAGCTTTTTGTTATGAAAGTATTCGGAAAAAACGGTGGTGCATATCCGGATGACTATATGGCTGCAATTGAAGATGCAATTTTATTAGATGCAGATGCAGTAAACTTAAGCCTTGGTTCTTCTTCCGCAGGAGAAAGCAAAGAGTATGCAGCAGGAGAACAGTACATTAATGAGATTTTTAATGGATTGGCAAATACAGATACCGTAGTAAGTATTTCCGCAGGTAACTCCAGTTACTGGTCAGAAAACAGTACCTACGGAGCAAACCTTACCAGCGATGTAAATCTTGATACTGCCGGTTCTCCGGGATCTTATACCAATGCATTTACCGTAGCAAGTGCTAATAACTCAGGATATACCGGTTATTGCGTACAGGCAGGTGATGCAAATGTATTTTATGCAGATGCAGCATCCAATGAATTCCGTACATTGGATACTACAGGAAAAGGCACTTCATATGAGTATGTATTTTTAGATGGATATGGAGAGACAAGTGACTATGATGGCGTAGATGTATCAGGCAAAATCGTAGTAGTAAGCCGTGGTAGCGTTTCCTTTGCGGACAAGCATACCAATGCAGAAAATGCGGGAGCCGCAGGTGTGTTAGTTTACAATAATCAGCCGGGTACTATTTCCATGAGTTTGTCAGGTTCTACAGCAACAATTCCATGTGCATCTATTCGTCAGGCAGATGGAGCAGCAATCAAAGCAGCTACAACTGCAACTGTAAAAGACGGAGTTTATACCGGAACCCTGAAAGTATTTAGTTCCGTAAGTACAGACCATAATGCACCGGATGGATATACCATGAGTGATTTCTCCTCTTGGGGTGTTTCAGGAGATTTGTCACTGAAACCGGAAATCACAGCACCGGGTGGAAATATTTATTCTACATTGACCAACGGTCAGTATGGACAGATGAGTGGTACCTCTATGGCAGCCCCAAGTGTTGCAGGTATGAGTGCTTTGGCAGCAGAGTACATTAAAGAAAACAATCTTTGTGAAAAAACAGGATTAAGTGTAAGAACTTTAACACAATCCTTACTTATGAGTACAGCAACTCCGTTGACAGAAGAAGATGGAGAAGAGTATTCCCCAAGAAGTCAGGGAGCAGGTCTTGCTAATATTGAAAAAGCAACCACTTCCCCGGCATACATTTTAATGGATAAAAACGGAGCAGACGGAAAAGTAAAAGCAGAACTTGGGGATGACCCAAATAGAAATGGTGTATACAGCTTTGATTTTACCGTTTATAATATGTCAGATAAAATGCAGTATTATACGGTAGATAGTTCTGTTTTGACAGAAGAAGTAATTGAAGATGACTATTTCTTAGGAACTTCTCATAAATTAAATCCAGAAGTAGAAATTTCCGGATTAGAGAAAAAATATGATTTAAATGGTGATGGAAAAGTAACAGAAGCAGATGCACAGGTATTATTGCAGAGCGTAAACGGTTCTGTAAATTCTGCAAAAGCAGCTTCCGATATTTTTGATTTAAATAATGATGGTGTGGTAAATACCGCAGATGTTTATGATTTCTTATTAGAGATTAGAGGAACAACTTCTAATCTGAACTTAAATGAAACTGTTGTTGCAGTAAATGACAGTAAGAAATTGTCTGTAACCGTGAAACTTTCCGATGCAGACAAAGAATATTTGAACAGTAATTTTGAAAATGGTATGTATGTTGATGGATTTATTTACCTGAACGGTGAAGTACAGTTATCCGTACCAATGTTAGCATTCTACGGAAACTGGGCAGATGCATCCATGTATGAACCATATAATTATCTTGAAGCAGTAAACGGTGGAGAAGAAGGACAGACTTATACAGGAATCGAAAGAACAAACTACATGACTTATAAGTTTAACGGTGATTCTTCTAACTACTATTATAAATCCAATATGTATGCAAAGGATGATGCATATTTGCCAGAAAGAAATGCAATTTCTTCTGTAAATGGTGATAGCATTGGTTCTATTACATACAGCTTAATTCGAAATGCTTCTAATGTAACTGCTACGATTACCAATGCAGATACCGGAGAAGTATATTACAAAGTAGATAAGGGAGCAGTAGACGCAGCATTCTATTCAGCAAGCAGTGCAGAATGGAAGAGTACTTCCGCAAGTGTTGGATTGAACTGGGCAGTAACAGATGCAAGCGGAGCAGCATTGCCGGAAGGAACAAAGGTAAATATTGCAGTTACTGCATTACCATCTTATTATGACAATTGGACAGGTGAAGGTGTTCCTGGTAAGGGTGTTAGCCTGAACTTCCCAATGACAATTGATAATACAGCACCGGAAGAAGTAAGTGCGGAAACAAGTGCTGATAAGAAATCTATGGATGTTACTGTAAAAGATAATAATTATGTGGCAGCAGTAGCAGTTTATGGAAGAGATAAAACAACCGTATTAAATACATATGCAGTAAATCAGACACAGCAGGGTGCAGAATCTGTAGTACATATTGAAATTCCGGAAAAAGTATTCTATGTAGCAATCGTAGACTATGCTGGAAATACAGCAATGTATCGTGTAAATAACAGTGGAGTGGAAGATACTTCCGTTACAACAGGTGTTACCTTAAATCAGAATTCTATCGAACTGATTAAGGGAGATACAGAAAAATTAGTAGCAAACGTAGCACCGGAAAGCATTTTGGATGATACAGTAACATGGATTTCTGATAATGAAGCAGTAGCAAAAGTAGATGCAAACGGTATTGTAACTGCGGTTGGAGTAGGAAGTGCCAATATTACAGCAACCACAAACGCAAAGAATGCGTCCGGAGTAGCAGAAATAAAGAGCTGTGCAGTAACAGTAAGAGAATTATCAGTAGACTTAAATAGTATTATCTGGGATGAGAATGGCGCAGTACACTGGGCGAAGTTTAACAGCAGTAATCCGGCAGACTGGTCTGACATCGGAGCAGGAACACAGGGAAATACCTACATGGCAGCAACTGTAGTAGGGGATAAGATTTTAGCAGCTACACAGGATGATTCCAAGGCATCCACATTGTATATGGTAGATCCAAGCAATGGATATGCAGCAACCCCAGTAGGAAGTGCACAGACATGGTGTACTGATATGGCATATGGTAAAGCCAGTGGTTATGTAGCAGCAACCTATGCAGGTTATATCATGGTAATTGATGCAGCAGGTAACTACATAGGAGCGTTGAACTTATCCAGTAAATTAAATGGAAGTGCATTAGTAGGAATCACATATGTAACCAGTCAAAGTGGAACAGATTACTTCTATGCAATTGACCAGTCAGGAAATATTTACATATTTACTTTAGATGCAGCATTAAACGATATTCGATTTGAAAAGATTGATTCTGTAAATATCGATACAAAGGGTGAATATTACTTTAGTTCCTTATACTATGATGAAGCAACAGATTACCTGTTCTTATCTCTGTTTGATGGGTCACAGGCACTGTATGCAATCAATGGTAATACCTTTAAGTGTAGCAAGTTAGGCGAGTTCCCATCCTCAGTATGGCCAATTTGTGGTTTATATAAGAGTGAGGATTTAGGAGCAGGTACCACAAGTGCAGCAGAGTTGAAAGATGTACCGACAGTACCTATGACATTGACACAGGAACCATTGCCGGTGTTAGATACAAGAGCCAATAAATAGAGAAAGGATGACAGATAGATGAAACGAATAAAAGGAATCGTATGTGGACTTCTGTTAGTCCTGATGTTACATGTGAATACCATGCCATTATTTGCGGCATCAGAAGTAACTACAACAATAGCAGATATTTTTACAACCAATATAACAACTTCCGGCAGTCAGGTAACACTGGCTGTTGGGGTGAAAAAAGATGCCGGAGTTACCAGTGGAAAAATTGTTGTTTCTTATGATGAGAGTATGATGACAGTTTCTTCTGCAAAGGGAAACAATATCTGGGAAATGGAAGACATCAATACAATAGCAACAAAGGATAATAAAAAAGCAGTTTCTTATGCATGGGTAGATTCTGACCTGAAAAATGCAGAAGGAACCATGTTGACAATAACATTCCAGAGTACGGCTGCTGGAGCAGGAAAAGAAGTAGCTGTACAGACAGATGTTGTAGAGCTGTATCAGGGAGATAACGTAGTATCTGTACCAACCAAAACAGTAACAGATACCGTAAAATTACCGGCAGATACTACCACAACGGTACCGGAAAAAACAATTATTGACCAGATTAAAAATGCACAGCCGGGAGAAACCATTACCATTCCGGTACATGATGGAAATACCGTTATTTCAAAAGCCATTATGGAAGCAGCGCAGGGAAGAGATGTGTACCTGAGATTCCAGATGGACAATGGAGTTGTTTGGCTGGTTCACGGAACAGACATTAAAACACCAAAGGATATTGATTTGGGTATTAAATTAAACACAAACAATATTCCACAAAAGGCAATCAATGCGATTGGTGATGACAAAGCGAAATATCAAATGCAGTTTACATTGTCCTATGAAGGAGAATTCGGAACAACAATAACCGTAATTATTCCATTAGGTGATGCAGCTGTAGGATATTTTGCTAATCTGTATTACTATAATCCAACAACCGGAGAACTGGAATTTGTAGAGTCCTGCAAAGTTGGAGCAGATGGAAATGCCATTTTCCATTTAACACATGCATCTGATTATGTAGTTGTAGTCAGCGAAAATGACGGTGCAAAACTTGCAGCCAAAACACAGGCGAAAAAGACAGGCGATGAAACCAATGTAGCAGGTTATGTATTGTTACTTGGAGCTGCAGCAGTTGTATTAGCAGAAGCTGCAAGAAAAAAAGTAAAACATGCCTAAATAAAGGGCAGTAAGTAAAAGGATTATTCGATAAAAACATACATCGGATAATCCTTTTAATGTAATAGGAAATTAAGAGTTCAACGAGTGAACTCTTTTTTCAAATAAGGGTTGCGAAGAAAGGGGGATTTGCGTTACAATAGGCAAATAGAACAAAAGCAGAGAATAATAAAAAGGGGATTTGGAAATGAAGCAGAGAATGATGGCCCTTCTTTTAGTAATTTGTCTTTTATGTACTGCTTGTGCAGGAACAGATAAAAAGAACACAGAAACAGAGACACCACAAGGACAGGACGAAGAACAACAAGAGGGACAAGCAGGGGCAGTACCGGAGATTTCCTATACGGATTATTCTCAGAAATGTGTAGATGAAGATACAGGTACCGTGGTATTAAAAATAGAAGAAAATTGTCCGGTGGTTACATTGCCGGGAAATGAAGATGCGCAAAATTTCATGAACCGTGCCTTTGAACAGCAACATACCAAAAATGAAATAAAACAGGAAAGTTGCTTTAGCAAGGCAGACGATG
Source organism: Roseburia sp. MSJ-14 (assembly GCF_018918225.1). Taxonomy (NCBI): domain Bacteria; kingdom Bacillati; phylum Bacillota; class Clostridia; order Lachnospirales; family Lachnospiraceae; genus Roseburia; species Roseburia sp. MSJ-14. Next base: position 63,324 of record NZ_JAHLQD010000056.1, on the reverse strand, counting down.
CCTTTTCCGGTTTGACAGAAGAAGAACAAGGGCAATGGAGCAATTATCGTTATAGTTATATGTATGAAACAATGTATGCTTCAAAGAATATACTTAGCCTAAAAGCTTCTCAAGTAGAAGAAATGGGAGAAGAACAGCCCTATCAGGATGTGGTAGCATATACCTTTTATGTACCGGAAGGAAAATTGCTTACCTTGTCAGATGTATTTTCAGATGAAAAGGCAGTAAGAGAAATTGCAGCACAGTATATACAGGAAAAAGTCAATTCTCCGGAATATGCAAAATATTTATTGGAGGATTACGAGAGTTATGTTTACGATATATTGACCGAAGATGATTTTTACTTTAATGAGCAGGGAATGGTAATTATCTGTAACCCCAATCTGCTAACAGAGTATGTAGCCGGTGTAATAGAGATTACGGTTCCGTATGAGGCATTAAAAGATGTAATGGATGAAAAAATATGGAAAGAATACCAATAACAACATTATGTTATGTGGAGAAAGACGGAAAGTATCTGATGCTCCACAGAGTGAAAAAGAAAGTAGATGTAAATAAGGATAAATGGATAGGCATCGGAGGACACTTTGAACAGGGAGAAAGTCCGGAGGAATGTTTGTTGCGCGAGGCAAAGGAAGAAACAGGGCTAACTCTTACAAGGTGGCGTTTCCGGGGAATCGTAACCTTTCTGGCAGAAGGATGGGAAACGGAATATATGTGTCTGTATACCGCAGATGGAGTTGAGGGAACCTTGCAAGAATGTGAAGAAGGAACCTTGGAGTGGGTGCCCAAGGAAGAACTTGCTTCATTGAACTTGTGGGAAGGTGATAAGATTTTCTTAAGGCTTTTGGCAGAGGAACATCCATTTTTCTCATTGAAATTACAGTACAAGGGAGACACACTTTTAGAAGCAGTGCTGGATGGAATACCAATGGAGCTTTAGAGATAAGGCAGGAGTGCATCTTCCCAACAGGTAGTGAGTTTCTCTAAGGACCAGGCAGCATTGGCAGGGCTGGTAGAAGGAAGTTTTTCAATAGGACGATTGGTCTTTGCAAAAGTGTATTTGTTATAAAGTTCACAAGCTTTGGCTCCGTTGCCAAAGATAACATCAATGTTAGCGTTTTTAAGTAAAAATTCAATGTCGGATGGCACAACATTGCGAATGCTACTGTCAGAAGAACCAATGATTTCACAGCTTTTAATCACATCCCAGATGGCAATGTGATGGGTAAGGAGCAGTTCTTTTTTCTCGGAAACGGAAGAAGGAACTGCTTCATGTGTAATATGCGCTAAAACCTTCCAAAAGCGGTTCTGGGGATGTCCGTAGTAGAAGTGTTGTTCCCGTGACTTGACAGAAGGGAGCGTACCTAAGATGAGAATCTTAGAGTCTTTGTTGAAAACAGGGTCAAATTCGTGTGTGATTTGTTGATAATCAGCCATGATAACTCCTTTATATGTTAAAATCTACTCTTCATTGAGTATACCACAATTCTAAAAAACAAGTAGAGTATTTTCAAAAAAGAGTGTACAATAGGAAAGAATGAAAGTGAGGAAATGAGATGGAAGAATTTTTAATAAAAAATACAACAAGACAGCAACGGGAACAGATTGTAAAGGATTCCCTTGGATATTGTGACTTAGGATGTGACGAAGGTGGCGGAGCTTACGGTTATGATATGTATCAGCCTTATATTGATGGAGAAAAAGAGCTTTCAGAAATCACACAGGAATTTCGGGCATCTTATATGAAGGATATGGAACGAGAAGAACGTGGTGGCTGTGGATATGGAAGATTTTAGCATATTCGCTTAATGAATGACCTTCAACAGACGATATATTTTATATCATAGAAAATGAAATGAGCTGTAAGTGATATGGCTTAGAATATATCGGGGAATGGAGGAAACAAGATGAACATTCAGGCATCACAGATTATGAAAAATGTATTTGGTAAAGGTGAAAAAGATAAGATAAGTAGTATTTTTGACAAATTGTCAGGAACAGTAAATCCTGCAACAGATACACAATCACAGAGTGATAGTTTTAATATAGAATCGGTAATGTTGGGATATTTAGATCCAACAGAAGGGTTAAGTGAGGAAGAAAAGCAGGCATATGAGGCAAAAATTATGCAAAAACTGCGTTCCGGAAAAAAACTTACTTCCGAAGAAATGAATTACCTTCGTGTAAAAAATCCGCAATTATATGCCCAGGCAGCGAGAGTGCAGGCAATGCGGGAAAATCTGAAAAAGCAGTTGGAAAATTGTCGCTCTAAAGAAGAAGTGGAAAAAGTATATGGGAATAGTGTTTCTATGGTAGGTAAGGATGATCCTATGAAAGAGGCAATCGTGGCAGCTTATGATGATGTTATGAAAGAGTTTAAGAAGACAGATAAATATCAGGCGTTGCCACAAAAGGAGGAAGATGCCGATGAGAAAGCGGTTAAGAGTGAGAAAGGAATCATAGATGGCAATTGTAAGAAACAAGGGAAGAAGACGGATTGAGTATGTGAAAGATTATGTTGTGTTTGATATTGAAACAACAGGTTTTCGTCCCGGACTGGATGAGATTATAGAAATATCGGCAGTAAAAGTAAAAGACAATCAGGTGGTAGAGGATTATTCCACTCTGGTGAGACCCTCTATTCGGATTCCTGCATCTGCAACCAGAGTCAATGGAATTACCAATCAGATGGTAAGCGATGCACCGGAAATCAAAGAAGCAATGGCAGGTTTTATAGAGTTTATAGGTGATGAAATATTAGTAGGACATAATATTCACAGCTTTGATACGAATTTTATCTATGATGCAGCCATGGAGGCATTTCAAGAGGGCATTTATAACGATTACATAGATACACTGTATATGGCAAAAAGTTGTCTCCCGCAATTAAGTCATCATAAGCTGGGAGATATTTCAGAGTATTTCGGTATCAGTACCGAAGGCGCGCACCGGGCACTGAATGACTGTATCATGAATCAAAAGTGCTATGAGAAAATGGGACCGTTATTAGAAGGTCAGGTGCAACAGCCGCTTATAAAAACCCCAAGACGAAAAAAGGAGTCTGCGAGAAGCACAGAGGGCAGACAACAATTGAAAGAGAAAAAGATAGAATCAAAAGGAACAGACTTGTCAGCAGAACAGTTGTGGGCAGTATTGGAGAATTCCTGTCCGGAATGTGGCGGAAAGTTGTCAAAGCGCAAAGGTCGATACGGTGAATTTTTTGGATGCGAGAACTATCCGATGTGTCGGTATACCAGAAAAGGATAGCATGAATAGGAAAGCGAATAGAAAAAGCGAATAATAAAAAGACAGGGAGATGATAGAATATGGGCTGTTTAGGTAACGTATTATGGTTTATTTTCGGAGGTGCGGTTAGTGGACTGAGCTGGTGCCTTGCAGGATGCCTTTGGTGTATTACAATCGTGGGTATACCGGTGGGGGTGCAGTGTTTTAAAATTGCAGGTTTAACATTTTTCCCATTTGGAAAAGAAGTAGAATACGGTGGAGGAGTAGGTTCATTGCTGCTAAATATTATTTGGCTGATTGTATCCGGCTTCGTATTAGCAGTGGAGCATTTGTTTTGGGGAATCGTACTTTGTATAACTATAGTGGGAATACCATTTGGATTGCAGCAGTTTAAATTAGCAAAGCTGGCATTGATGCCTTTCGGAGCAGAAGTGCGGTAGAAATAATATCATATTTTATTGGCAGAAATCAGGAGGAAGAAAAATGAGTGAAGTAATGCAGAACATGATAACAAGAAGAAGTATTCGAAGTTATAAACCGGATATGGTACCCGAAGAGGTTATCAATCGAATTGTAGAAGCAGGAACTTATGCCGCAACCGGAATGGGAAAGCAGTCTCCAATCATCATTGCAGTAACAAACAAGGAGTTACGAGATAAGTTGTCTAAAAAGAATGCAGAGATTATGGGACATCCAGATATGGACCCATTTTATGGTGCACCGGTGGTATTGATTGTACTTGCTAACAAGGAAAGACCAACCTATCTGTATGATGGAAGTCTTGTAATGGGTAACTTGATGTTGGCAGCACATGACGAAGGACTTGGAAGCTGTTGGATTCATCGTGCAAAGGAAGAATTTGAAAGTCCATTTGGAAAAGAAATTTTAAAGTCACTTGGTATTGAAGGAGATTACGAAGGAATCGGACATTGTGTCATCGGTTATACCAATGGAGAAGAACCAAAGGCAGCACCAAGAAAAGAAAATTATGTTTATTACATAAAATAAAAAAGGGTAGAGAGATAATTAGAAAGTGAAAAAATCAAACTGGTTGGAGAAGTATGAAAATGAGGTGAAGAGAATTTTTTAAAGGTTGAAAATGGGAGAAGGTACAGTTAGTTTTTGTGTGCCTTCTTCCATTCTTTTACAGCAGGATCTCTCATTTCGGTGATTCTATGCCACTCTTTTGTTTTCTCATCTTTTACCGTCTCACTTTGATTCTGGTACAAGAAACGTGTTAGTTCGTAACAGCTAACCCAGATTTCATTATTCCCCTCTTTTTGAGATTCATCAAAGATAAGCTGTAATCCGAAGTGGAGGTGGGGAATATCAATATTATTTACATTTTCTTTCGTGCTGTATCCGGTATGTCCGAGATATCCGATGACATCTCCGGCAGTCACAACGCTACCTTCTGTCAGAGATTTGCAATAAGGAAAATTCTGACGTAAGTGAGCATAATAGTAATAGCGTTTTCTGTCAAAACTGCGGATACCCAGTCTCCAGCCCCCGTACTGATTCCAGCCGATGGCTTCCACATAGCCTGATTCCACGGCAATAATAGGTGTTCCGGTCTGACCCACCATGTCATGTCCCAGATGCTGCCTCTTATAGCCATAGGAGCGGGAAACGCCAAAGTCATCATAGTCAGAGTAAGGAAAGTTTTTGGCAAGTGGAAGGAATCCTTTCAAGCCATATTTCTTTTTCCATACAATGTGGGAATCTTTTTTCGCGGAAATTTTCTTTTTTGCAGCAGTAGCCTTGGAAGAAACAGCATCATCCTCAGAAACTGTATTATCAGAAGGAGTTTCTGAGGTGTCCGGAACTTCATATTCCCCTACCAATCCACCTAATACTGCGTCATATGCTTCATAGTAGTACGAATAGTATTTTAAATCTTTGGTAAGTGATTCTAAAGTAGTTTCTTTTGCAAGCAATTTCTTTGCAATAAAAGATATATCACCAGAACGATAGTGGCTAAAGTCTCCACCATTTTTGCACGCCTGGTAGGCAAGGAGAGAAATCCAGTCCAAGTGTGTTTCCTGACCGTAAGTAGTTACATCATATTCATAAGCATCTTGCATCGCTTCTTTTGTCACTTTAAAATCTACCCATTTAATGTAATCCTTGTTTTCTGAATTAGAAGAAATATTTTCCTCTTCCGAAATTAATCGATACACTTCATTAGAAGACGTAGATAAAATATCAGAAGCATCCTTTGTGTGGTGCCCTGTATATGCTCCAAAAAGCAGGATAAATAAAAAGAGTTCTATTAAAATAAGTTGTTGCATTTTGGATAATTTCATAAAAAGCCTCGTACATGGAATCTGTTTATTTTATGAAAAAGTAAGAAAATATATGAAAAAAAGTAGTAAGTCTCAAGTGGGAATGCTACAATAAGAAGTAAAACAGCAGGAAAATGAAAGAGGATTTGATATGAAATCATTAGTAATCGCAGAAAAGCCCAGCGTAGGGCGTGATATAGCAAGAGTACTCCAGTGTAAACAGGGAGGAAATGGATTTTTAGAGGGAAAAGATTATGTAGTAACCTGGGCACTGGGACATCTTATCGAGTTGTCAGACCCGGAAAGCTATGGCAATCAGTGGAAGGAATGGAAGTTAGAGACACTTCCTATGTTGCCGGAAAAGTTAGAGATACAGGTAATTAAGAAAACAGGTCGCCAGTACCAGACCGTAAAGGCACAGATGTATCGAAAAGATATCGGAGAGATTATTATCGCTACGGATGCAGGAAGAGAAGGAGAACTGGTAGCACGTTGGATTATCCAAAAAGCAGGTGTGAAAAAGCCTATGAAGCGGCTGTGGATTTCTTCTGTTACCGATAAGGCAATCAGAGAAGGATTTGCTCATTTAAAAGATGCAAGAGATTATCAGAAGTTGTACGAAGCGGCAGTAGCAAGAGCGGAGGCAGATTGGTTAGTGGGACTAAATGCCACAAGAGCTTTAACGGTAAAACATAACGCACAACTTTCCTGTGGCAGAGTACAGACACCAACCCTTGCCATGATTGCAAAAAGAGAAGCACAGATAAAAGCATTTCAGCCAAAGGAATACTATGGAATAAAAATAAAGGGTGGAGGAGTTACCTGGAGTTGGCGTTCTAAGAAAAATAACAGCACCAGCACCTTTTCCAAAGAAGAAATAGAAAAAGTATTCCAGCAGACCAAGAATGAGACCGCGATCATAGAAGAAGTAAAGAAAAAACAGCAAAAATCCTATGCTCCACAGCTTTATGATTTGACAGCGTTGCAGCAGGACGCAAACCGCATGTATGGGTTTTCTGCGAAACAAACCTTGGACTATATGCAAAGACTATATGAGCATTATAAGGTTGTGACCTATCCAAGAACAGATTCCAGATATTTGACAGCAGATATTGTAGATACATTAAAAGAACGCATCAAGGCATGCCAAAGTGGAAATTATGCACAGATTTGTCGCCAGTTGTTGAAAACACCACTGACAGGGAATAAGTCTTTTGTAAACGACAGTAAGGTGTCAGATCATCATGCCATTATTCCCACAGAGCAAGGCATTAACATGAGCGAGTTAGAGTATGGAGAGCGAAAGATATATGAGCTTGTGGTATCCAGATTTTTAGCGGTGCTGTTGCCACCATGCATTTATCAACAGACAGAAGTTACCGCTGTTTGTGCAGGAGAACACTTTACCGTAAAGGGTAAAATCGTGGAACAACCAGGATGGCAGGAAATTAAGATGTCAGACCAGTCCGCAGAAGGGATAGAAGAAAAGGAAGAGTTTGCAGAACATATGCCAGAGTTTACCAAAGGTCAGCAGATTGTTTTTACCGAAGGGAAAATAACCACGGGAAAAACAAAACCACCGGTGCCATTTACCGAAGCAACACTTTTGGCAGCTATGGAAAATCCCATAGGCTATATGGAAAGCAATGACAAGGAGTTGAAAAAGACCTTAGGCGAAACGGGAGGTCTTGGAACAGTTGCAACCAGAGCGGATATTATAGAAAAGTTGTTTAACAGCTTTATGATTGAAAAACGAGACAAGTATATTCATCTGACTTCTAAGGGAAAACAGGTGTTAGAGCTTGCACCGGAAGGATTGACCTCACCGGAATTAACAGCAAGATGGGAACAGGAACTTGCAGATATTGCCAAAGGAAAGGCAAAAAAGAAGGACTTTGAAGCAGAGATACGAAACTATACTGTAGACATCGTAAAGGATATTACTGCATCATCTAAAACGTATCGTCACGATAATCTTACCAATAAAAAGTGCCCGGAATGTGGAAAACTTATGTTAGAAGTAAATCACAAGAACGGACGTATGCTGGTATGTCAGGATAGAGCATGTGGTTATCGAAAGACCTTATCCAGAGTCACCAATGCCCGTTGTCCACAGTGTCATAAGAAGATGGAACTGGTAGGAGAAGGGGAAAATAAACGTTTTACCTGTGTATGCGGCTATCGGGAAAAATTGTCAGCTTTTGAGAAACGAAAACAGGAAAGCGGTGGCGGAGTATCGAAAAAAGACGTGAATAAGTATATGAATAAAATGAAGAAAGAAGCCAAAGAACCGGTGAACAATGCATTTGCAGAGGCATTTGCCAAGATAAAGCTGTAGAAAAGGGGAGAATGGGGAGTATAACGATTATGAAATAAAGAAAAATAAATGTAATGTCATAAAGAAAATGAGCCTTTCATACATTATAAAAAAACAATGTATGAGGGATTCTTTTGAAAGGATACATAGAAGAGCGAGCCATCAATATCGCTAATTATATAATTGAAGAAAATGCAACTGTGCGCCAGACTGCAAAGAAGTTTGGAATCAGTAAAAGTACCGTACACAAGGACGTAACCGAGCGACTTGTCCAGATTAATCCGACCCTTGCAAAAGAGGCACGGAAGGTATTAGACGTGAATAAACAGGAACGTCATATTCGCGGCGGACTTGCTACAAAAGAAAAATACTTGCATATGCATGTATAAACTTAGCATTCAGAAGAAATGGTAAAATAGGAGCATTGACAATTCTTATAAAAAATGATAACATACATCAAGAAAACTGATTAAAATTATCACTATACAGTGCGAAAGATGTATGTTATGATAAGTTCCATGAAAAGCAAAGAAAAGGAATAGTAGCTGTAAAGAAACTTACAGAGAGCCATCGGTGGTGGAAGATGGCAGGGACAATACAGTGAACTCGCCTTGGAGCTTCTGGCTGAAAAGGTAGCATATAGTAGGCTAAGACGGATTCTCCCGTTACAGAGATGGGCATGAAAGTGCTGATAAGAGCATGGAAACATGAAGTAGAGTGGTACCGCGCAGGATGATATATCTTTCGTCTCTATTATCCCTTTTGGGATAGTAGGAACGGAAGATTTTTTTAATATCATAGGGAACACCATGTAGTATTAAAGTGCAAAAGTGCATGGCTTTCCTAGGATACGAGGAATAATAGAAAAATAAAAGTTGGAGGATAGAAAATGAAAAACTATGAAAAATATGAACGACAGTATTTTATGCCACCGGAAGTAACTTATGACTGGGTAAAAAAGGAATACATTACAAAAGCACCGATTTGGTGCAGCGTAGATTTGCGTGACGGTAATCAGGCATTGATTGAGCCAATGAGCTTAGATGAAAAATTGGAATTCTTCCAGCTTTTGGTAGATGTGGGATTTAAGGAAATCGAAGTAGGATTCCCGGCAGCATCAGATACAGAATATAACTTTATGCGAGCATTGATTGAGCGAAATATGATACCGGATGATGTAACCGTTCAGGTATTAACACAGGCAAGAGAACATATTATCAGAAAGACCTTTGAAGCAGTAAAAGGAGCACCACATGCAGTAGTTCACCTTTATAACTCCACTTCATTGGCACAGCGTGAGCAGGTATTTAAAAAGAGCAAAGAAGAGATTAAGAAAATTGCAATAGACGGCGCAGAGCTTTTGAAAAAATTAGCAGACGAAACAGAAGGAAACTTTACCTTTGAATACAGTCCGGAAAGTTTTTCTGGTACAGAAGTGGATTATGCATTGGAGGTGTGTAATGCAGTATTGGATGTATGGAAACCAACTTCGGATAAAAAAGCAATTATCAATTTGCCAACAACTGTAGAAAATGCAATGCCACACGTTTTTGCAAGTCAGGTAGAATACATGAGCAAGCACATGAAGTATCGTGAAAATGTAGTGCTTTCTCTGCATCCACATAATGACCGTGGGGTAGGTATCTGTGATGCGGAATTTGGTATTTTGGCAGGAGCAGACAGAATCGAAGGAACATTGTTTGGAAACGGAGAACGTACCGGAAACGTAGACATTGTAACACTTGGAATGAATATGTTTTCCCATGGGGTAGACCCGGAACTGGACTTCTCCAATATGTCAAAACTGGTAGAAGTATACGAGAGATGTACCAGAATGCAGGTATCTCCACGTCAGCCATACGCAGGAGAGCTGGTATTCACCGCATTTTCCGGTTCTCATCAGGATGCGATTGCCAAGGGAATGGCATGCAGAGAAAAGAATCCAAATGGAAAATGGACAGTGCCATATCTGCCAATCGATCCAAAGGATGTAGGACGTACTTATGATTCTGACGTAATTCGTATCAATAGCCAGTCCGGAAAGGGCGGCGTTGCCTATATTTTGAAACAGAACTACGGAATGACTATTCCGGATAAGATGCGTGAAGAAGTAGGATATACCGTAAAAGGTGTTTCTGACCGCCGCCATATGGAACTTTCACCACAACTGGTTTATCAGATATTTGAAGAACACTATGTAAATGATATGCCTTATTTCCAGATTGCAGAGTGCCATTTCAAACAGGTAGATGGAATCATGGCAGAGGCAACTATTTCACACGGCGGACAGGTGCGTACCGTAGCAGGAAACGGAAATGGACGTTTGGATGCAGTAAGCAATGCACTGAAACAGTATTTTAACGTAAGCTACGAATTGTCCGTGTACGAAGAACATTCCATGTCTACCGGTTCTTCCGCAAAGGCAGTAACTTATGTAGGAATCTGCTGCGATGGAAAAATGTACTGGGGCGTTGGTATTGATGAGGATATTATTAAATCCTCCATTGCAGCACTTTGCGTAGCGGTAAATAAGTTAGATGCCGTAAAGCAGTTAGAACAGTGCAGAGATGAGCGTCTCAATGAAATTATGAACTATATTCAGGAAAACTATTTAACGGTAACCTTAGAAGAATTGACAGAGCAGATGCACTTGTCTAAGCCATATCTGTCTAAGTATATTAAGGAAAAATCAGGAAAAACATTTGGGGAAATTGTAAAATCTGTGCGAATGAAAAAGGCGCGTACACTTTTGAAAAATACCAGTATGACAGTGGAAAACATTGCAGATAGCGTAGGGTATCAGAATGTAGAACACTTTAACCGCCTGTTTAAGAAAAAGTACGGAATGACACCGGTACAGTATCGAAATAGTAAGCAGGATGTGAAGTAGGGATTTTAGAAAAAATATCATTTTAAAGTTGCAAACAAGTAAAAATTATGCAGAAAGTGCCAAAAATTTGGAATTCCATACTTTCCCCTTGTAAATACAGAATTCCTCCTATATAATAGGTAAAAGATGCATAAAGTATTAATGCGAATGAATCGTGTTATTATTTTAAGAAGTTATATAGGAGGAAAAAGCCTTGAATAAAGAAACGGTAATCGTTCTTGACTTTGGTGGACAGTACAATCAGTTGATTGCACGCCGTGTGCGTGAATGTAATGTATACTGTGAAGTGAAGCCTTATACGATGAGTTTGGATGAAATCAAAGCTATCAATCCAAAGGGAATTATTTTCACCGGCGGACCAAATAGTGTTTATGATGAAACATCCCCTCATTATCAGAAGGAAATCTTTGAATTGGGTATTCCGATTCTTGGTATCTGCTATGGCTCTCAGTTAATGGCGTATACATTAGGCGGAACTGTAGAAACAGCTCCTGTCAGCGAGTACGGACATACTGAAGTAGAAGTAGATAATACAGATGTACTGTTTGAAGGTGTATCACCAAAAACAGTTTGTTGGATGAGTCATACAGACTATATCGCAAAGGCTCCGGAAGGATTTAAAGTAACGGCACATACCCCTGTTTGCCCAGTGGCAGCAATGGCATGTCCAGAACGTAAATTATATGCAACCCAATTCCATCCGGAAGTAATGCATACTGCGGAAGGAATGAAGATGCTGAGCAACTTTGTATTCAATGTATGCGGATGCAGTGGTGACTGGAAGATGGATTCTTTCGTGGAAACCACAATCCAGAGCTTGCGTGAAAAAATCGGAAATGGTAAGGTATTGTGTGCCCTGTCCGGTGGAGTGGATTCTTCTGTTGCAGCAGTATTGCTTTCTAAGGCAATCGGAAAACAGTTGACTTGTGTATTCGTAGACCACGGTCTTCTTCGTAAAAATGAAGGTGATGAAGTAGAGGCAGTATTCGGACCAAACGGTCCTTATGAACTGAACTTTATTCGCGTCAATGCACAGCAGCGTTACTATGAAAAATTAAAAGGTGTTACAGAACCGGAAGAAAAACGTAAGATTATCGGTGCCGAATTTATCCGTGTTTTTGAAGAAGAAGCAAAGAAAATCGGTGCAGTAGATTATCTGGTTCAGGGAACCATTTATCCAGACGTAATTGAGTCTGGTCTTGGTAAATCCGCTGTGATTAAGTCTCACCACAACGTAGGTGGACTTCCGGACGTAGTTGATTTCAAAGAAATCATTGAACCGCTTCGTATGCTTTTTAAAGATGAAGTAAGAAAAGCAGGATTAGAACTGGGTATTCCGGAATATCTGGTATTTCGTCAGCCATTTCCAGGTCCGGGACTTGGTATCCGTATTATCGGAGAAGTAACGGAAGAAAAAGTAAAGATTGTTCAGGATGCAGATGCGATTTACCGTGAGGAAATTGCAAAGGCAGGATTGGACAAGCAGTTAGGACAGTATTTTGCAGCTCTTACTAATATGCGTTCCGTAGGAGTTATGGGTGACTTCAGAACCTATGATTATGCAATCGCACTTAGAGCCGTAAATACATCAGACTTCATGACAGCAGAAGCAGCACAGATTCCATGGGAAGTGCTGAGTAAGGTAACAAACCGAATTGTCAATGAAGTGAAGGGGGTTAACAGAGTAATGTATGATTGCACTGGAAAGCCACCTGGAACGATAGAGTTTGAATAATTTTCAAAAGCTCGCAAAGCCTAGTAAAATGGGCATTTGCGAGCTTGTTTTTTGCCTTGTGGTACTATTTTGGTACTAAAGTGAGTTGTGCGGGAATAGAAAATTGATGGCTTGGAATGCTTGCATTCCATAGACAGCAGGTTTCTATTCATATAGGGCGAACGCCCTCCATCGAGATGCAGCGAAGCGGAATCGAGATGGTGCACAGCGGATGACATTATGTTTCACGCATGAGGCCATGTTATTTTCCACTCAAAATACTCGTTAGGAGAAATCTCTCCATTATTTAATTTCGTTTTCATTTCACACCATTCCGAAAGGAAATCATTTACCAATCCATATTCAAAAGTTAATGCGACAGGTGAGCCTGCACTGTCATAATCATCTTCATTGTAAGTTGGTCTGGCAGTCTCGGAAGGTTTTGCAGGTGTCATTGCAGTCAGATGAATCAGGTTGCCGGGAGCTGTATACTCTGGAAATCTTGTGCCTTTTCCACGTGCCGGGAGAGATGTGGCACTTTCTTCAAGCCAGAAAAGTGTTTCGATGATATCTTCAGCAGCACCAAGGCTGTAATCAGAGATTGCCTTGTAATTGCAGTGCAATGCATCAGCAAGCTTTAGAATCATATCTTCACCGGGAATGCGGGCACCGGTTTCATACTGGGATATACGGACCGACATATTTTTGCCTTCAAATCCAAGTGCACCGCCCAGCTCGTCCATTGTCATTTTACGGAATACCCGTATTTTCTTTATTCTTTCACCAATTGTCATAGTGTAGTTACCTCCGTTTATCTGTCCCTGATGGACTGTTAAAGACAGTATAACACGGAAAAAATGAAAATGGAAGTTTTTCTATACGAAAGCATTAGAAAAACTACTTGACAATTCAATACCGCACGGTATAGAATAATACCAATTCAATTATCTATACGGTATGGTATTGAAAAAAACAACTGAATGAGCGGTATCAGAAATCTAACAGGCATTTGCCAGGACATTCATAGGAATCGAGCGAATGTAGACACTCCCCCAAGCGGACCGAGTACCTCGAGCAGGAGCGGGCGGTATTACAGGAGATCATCTCAGGTAAGGAGGCTGGTTGTGACATCAGCAGAACTGGTATGGAGAAACGCCAAAACAAATTTTAATGGAAAGGTGGTGAAAGGGCATGAACGAAAAGTTTTTAGAAGTAGGAGATGTGATGCAGATTCTTGGAATTTCAAGATCCGCAGCATACAAGCTTATGAGACAGATCAACAGTGAACTTGAAAAGAAGGGTTACATTGTAATCCGTGGAAAAGTAAGCAGAAAATATTTTGAAGAACGCATTTATGGTATGAGTGATGCAGGATAAGCAACAGGTAAGAAGATTGAGACAGAGGCAGGTGCAAAAGTTATATCGGCTTAGGCATCTGCTTTTGCATATGAAAAGAAGGAGATGATGAATATGCCAGCTTATAAAGACAGTAAGACAGGCACCTGGTTCGTCAAATTCTATTGTAAGGACTGGACCGGGGAAAATAAACAGATAAAGAAGAGAGGATTTGCAACAAAAAGAGAAGCGTTGGATTATGAGCGTAATTACAAAATACGGCAGGAGAATAATCTGGATATGACATTTGGAGAGTTCTGGAAGCTGTATACAGAGGATGTGAAAAATTATGTCAAACTCAACACTTGGCTTACAAAAGAACACATTGTGGATACAAAGATACTTCCATATTTTAAGAATCTTAAGATGAATGAGATTACACCGGGAGATGTACGCAAGTGGCAGAATGAGATGGTTGCATTTCGTAATGAGAATGGGAAGAGTTATTCCCAGACTTACAAGAAGACAATGCACAACATCTTAAGTGCGATATTTAACCATGCGTGCAGGTTTTATAATCTGAAATCAAATCCGGCAAGACAGGCCGGAAATATGGGCAGGGAAGAAAAGAAGGAAATGCTTTTCTGGACAACTGAAGAATATAAGAAGTTTTCCGAAGCGGTGATTGACAAGCCGGTTTCATTTTATGCATTTGAAATGCTGTACTGGACGGGAATGAGATTAGGTGAGCTGCTTGCTCTTACGATGGAAGATTTTGATTTTGAAAAGAACACAGTCAGAATAAATAAATCGTATCAGCGACTGCAGGGGCAGGATGTTATTACAACACCGAAAACACCTAAGAGCAACAGAACAATCAAGCTGCCAAAATTCCTTGCGGAAGAAATGCAGGAATATTTTGCAATGTTATATGACCAAAAACCAACAGACAGGATTTTTCTGGTAACAAAGAGCTTCCTTCATCATGAGATGGAGCGTGGCTGCAGATTATCCGGTGTGAAGAAAATCAGAATCCATGATCTAAGGCATTCGCACATTTCACATCTGATTGACCTTGGGTTCTCCGCAGTTGCAATAGCTGACAGGGTAGGTCATGAGAGCATTGATATCACATATCGTTATTCGCATCTGTTTCCATCAAAGCAGGTGGCAATGGCGGACAGACTTGATGCTGTCAATGCGAGCTTTGAGGATTGTGAAGAACAGGATGATGATGTAGAAATCATGCAGACAGAGGAAACAGCACCTATGATTGATATGGATGCGGCTGCGGAAAAGATTATAAGTATTGATAAGTACAAGGCAGTCTGATAATGGCGATGCGAAACATTATGAATCATGCCGGCGAGAGTTTTGCATTATGTATGGATGTGATGTTATGTGGACTTAAGTAAAAGGTTTTATATCGGAAGGAGCAGATTATTATGAGCGAGAAAAGGCTGGATGCCAAGAACAGATGGAGAAATGTTGTGGTAGCATTTCGGATGTCACCGGAGGAAGCGCAGGAGCTGAATGTGAAGGTTTCACTCAGCGGACTTTCAAAACAGGATTATATCATCCAATGTCTGCTGAAGCATGAAATCAAGGTTGTTGGTGGAATAAAGGTGGCAAAGAAAGTACAGGTTCATCTTGATACGATACTGGAAGAATTACAGACGTTAGATGAATCTGACAGAGGTATAGAAGTTGAAGAACTGCTGGTTCCATTAAAGCATGTGCTTGATATCCTGCAGAGTGATGAGAAAGGCGGTAATCATTATGAGTAAAACAACATTTGAAAAGCTTGGTATTCCGTATGAAGAAAAGGATGGAATCTTTTATCCGGTGCTTGTTGCAGGAACAGAAAAGGCAGATATAGATGCAGGAAAGTATGGGCGTATGTGGATTAAATATATCAAGGAAGAATATCCAATGAGATATAAAAGCCTGGTGAGGTTCGGCGAGCTTGAAGAGAGAGCAAATGAAGTCAATGAAACAGCATATGAGCTGCTTGATGATATTGAAGCTAAGTGGCTGAAAAAGCATAAGCCTAAGAATCCAAATTCCTTTACGGAACAGTTACAGCTAAGAACACAGACCAGGATGATGGCAGAGGAAATCGTTATTATGGATGTGGTGATGCAGTTTCATTAGTGTGGGGGCAAAAAGTGCCGTCAAAATGCAAAAGTGGGGGCAAAAAGCGCCGTCAAAACAGCAAAGTGACGGCAAAAAGCGCCACCACTCAAATCAGAGTGAAAAAAGTCATGGTGGCGGAAAGTGCCATCAAAATGGAAAAGTGGTGGCGGAAAATGCCACCAAAACAATAAAGTGATGGCAAAAAGTGCCACCACTTTACAACTCTGGTGGAACTTCAACCACCATATCAGTAATCGTGGTGGTACATTAACCACCACATATCATATACAGGGTGCAGGAGCTCCTGCCAAGACGAAAAATTATGTAAACGCTGATGCGTTTATATTTTTTCGGGAAAAGGTCCGACCTTTTCCGCATCTTGCAAAACCTATAAGCAGAACTTTTGGAAAGGATGAAAAGCAATGGTACAGATAAAAAGAGATTGGTTTGATACAGCATTGAAAAATTACGAAAGGGGAGAAATGTATGGCAGATGGAAAGAGAAGATACAAGTCTGACAGGAAAGATTATAAGATATCGGTGAAGCTGTCAGAAAAAGATATGGATATTCTGAAAGCGGCACTTAAACGGACGAGAATGACAGCAAGTGCCTATATAAGAGAATTAATCCGGACAGGAGGCAATATAGATACAAGTTATCCTGAGGACAGGGCAAGAGCAATCCGTGTTATTGCCGGTATTGCAAATAATATTAATCAGGCGGTAAAGCTTGGCAATTCACATGGGAGGTTGTATTACAGCGACATTGACAAGCTGCAGAACAGTCTGGATGATGTAAAGAAAACATTTGGGGAGGTGCTGGAAGTATGGCGATTACAAAGATCTTAAATATACAGGAATCAGAGGGCAGAAATCCGGCATCGCACTTGAAGAATGCCTTGGAATATATCCAGAACCCGGATAAGACAGAAGAATGTGTACTGGTGGGCGGTATTAACTGCCTGGCGGACACAGCATTTGAGCAGATGGAAGAGACAAAGAATATTTTTCATAAGACGGGTAAAAGGCAGGGCTATCATGTGATCATATCATTTTCACCGGAAGAAAAAGTAAGTGCAGAGCAGGCAATGTATGTGCTGGAGCACTTTGCGAAGAATTTACTGGGAGATGATTATGAGGCTGTGTATGCGGTTCATACTGACAAGGAGCATATGCATGGACATCTGATCTGGAATAGTGTCAGTATGACAACTGGCAAGAAATACAATTCACCTAAAAGCAACTGGAAGAATCATCTCCAGCCTATTACAAATAAATATTGTGATGAACTTGGACTTTCCATAATGCCGGCGGAGTACAGCAGGAACCCTAAGAATATCAGCAGGGACAAGTGGGAAAGAGAAATGTCAATGAAAGAGATAATTCTCAGAGATGCCAAGATGTGTGCGTATGCAGCAGGGAATGTAGAGCATTTTAAATATCTGATGAAACGGCTGGGATATGTATTCAAGAAAGATGCGTGGATGGAGGTGCAGGCACCGGGATTTAGATATTATCATAAACTGGCAAAGCTGGACGAGATGTTTTCAGAAGATATGTTACGGCATTATGTGGATATGCCTTGGATGGCAAAGCCTTACTTTTATTCGTCGGATATCATGGGATTGCACAGAGTGAAGCTGTCACCATATCAGAAGAAATTTTATGCAAAGCTATACAGATTAAGGATTGTAGAGCAGAAGCGTTTTGAGGTTGGTGGAGCAAAGTATACAGAGGATTTGAAAAGGTTTCATCAGTTACAGGACGAATATCTGCTGCTTGTAAATAATGACATCAAAAGTGTTGTGGAGCTTGTGGATTTCATAAGTGAGCAGAAAGAAAAGATCCAGCAGATTGAGGACAGACAGAAGGAGATATACAGAGAAAGTTCTAGTCGGAAACGGAATATTAAGAACGAGGAGCAGTATCGTGAGTACCAGATATGGCATGTGGGAGTGCAGAAAGAACTGGATAAATTGAAGCAGGAGAAAAGAGGGATTAAGAAGCAGTTGCAGCTTGCTGATGGCATTGTGAAAGAAGATTTGTATACAGCTTATTATGTGGTGTCTGGGAAAGAAGAAATCGTTGCAGACAGGGATGTTGATATACCGGGGATGGAAAAGGAGGCTGTGTCAGAGAAAGATGTGGCTGTTGAGCCGGAGACGAATGTTGAGGTAGTGAATCCAGACAATAATCAGAACAATACGTCTGTAATGCCAGATATTCGTAATGCGTCTGATGTAAATACGGCAAGAAGGGATGAAGATATTACTGATGTAACAGGTAAAAGTGAATTTATGGAATCTGAAGAAAAAGTGTCTGTGGACAAAGCTGGCTGGATTGTCAGGAGGATATCAGAGCTTGGTGGTTATGAGAATATTAGTGATTCTGTTAAGGCTGATATATTCGGATTTGATATTGCTGATGTTAGTGGGAGCATATGGTTGTTCTCGGATGTAATGAAAAGGCTTGGGATAAAGCTGGATGGAGACGAAATGTATGAGGAATTCCAGAGAATTTATGATGAGAGTGTTGGTAGAGATGCTGGTAAAGATAAAGCAGAAGATAAGATGTGGAATAGGGGCAGAGGAAGGTAATTCCTCTGTCTCTTCCAGTTATGTATTAGATAGAAAAATATTGATTCACAAATCGAAATATTGGCTATTGAAGGAAGTATAGAAAGTCGCGAGAACGTGCGAAAAAATATTGAGAAAATATTAGATATATGGTATGATGTGATATAGAATTGTTTGATGAAATTTTATATGGAGGATTAGCAATGGCAGTATCATATAAGCGATTGTGGATAAAATTAGCCGAAAAAGAAATGAGCAGAGCGGATTTGAGAAAAAAAGCAGAAATAGCACCTAATACCATGACAAAGCTTGGGAAAAATGAATATGTTGCTATGCCTATTTTAGATAAAATATGTAAAAAATTAGGGACGGATTATGGTGAGATTATGGAGTATGTCCCGGATAAAGAAGAATCAATGGGTGACAAATAACAAGTACAGATTATGGGACAAGTAGTTTGATAAGATGTGTTATATAGTTTGATTTGAAACCGTTATTTTTGGAAAGGAGTGCTTGTATGGATATATTTGAAGGTCTTTCTGAAAGACAGAGAGAAGCAGTCGAAACAATAGATGAAAGGCAGAAAATCAGCTTGAATGGGTCGGGAAAATGAATAATATTCGTAGCAGAGCAGTAGAGATTATAGATGTAGAATTGATTTGTGTTTAGGAGGACAAAGCGGCAGATATAATGTTAAAAGTAGTTGCGTGCGCACGCATATTGATGTATAATACGTTCTGATTGGAGGTATATATCTATGCAACTATTAAAATGGCTTTCCGTAACAGACCGATTTTACAAAATCTATTTGGACAAGCAACTTGCCCCCTATGGAATCAACAACAGTCAATATATGTTCTTAATCAAAATCTGTCGTTCGCCCGGCATTTTACAGGATTCTTTAATGGATATGTTTTATGTTCATCCGAGCAATATTGTACGGACAGTTGCGGCATTAGAAAAGCAGGGAATGATTATGCGTTCCCCAAATGATAAGGATAAGCGGACGTGTAAGCTGTATCCTACGGAACGTGCGCTGTCTGTAATTGATGAGGTACAGACGGTATGCGAAAAGACAGAAGCTCTTTTATTGCAGGGTATGAGCGAATCCGAGCAGAACCTTTTTATGGATTTCTTAATACAGGCGGGCAGAAATATCACATCGGAACTCCATATAGAGAGAAAGGGGGAGGAGTTCAATGACTGAAAATCCTCTGGGCTATGAAAAAATTCCAAAGCTGTTGAAAAATTTTGCTGTTCCCAGTATTGTGGCGTCTCTTGTCGGTTCAATCTACAATATTGTGGATCAGATTTTTATTGGTCAAGGGGTCGGTTATTTGGGAAATGCAGCAACCAATGTTGCCTACCCGTTTTCTACCATCTGCCTTGCCATTGCACTACTGGTCGGAATTGGCAGTTCTTCCCGTGTTTCCCTCTGTCTTGGATGCAAAGAGCCGAAAGCTGCCGCCAAAGCAGCGGGAAATGGTATTGTTCTGATGGGAATTTTCGGAATTATTTATTTGCTGGTTGGAGAAACTTTTCTGCCTTTGCTCCTAAAGGCATTTGGGGCAACGACAGCTGTATTTCCATATGCAAAGCAGTATGCCAGCATAACATTGATTGGAATGCCGTTTCTCATTGTAACGAATGGTATGAGCAATTTGATTCGAGCAGATGGAAAACCAAAGTATTCAATGGCCTGCATGGTTGTGGGAGCTATTATCAATACCATTCTTGACCCCATTTTTATTTTTGTTTGCGATTGGGGAATTGCCGGCGGAGCTTGGGCAACGGTTATTGGGCAAATTTTTTCTTTCACACTCGCACTCCGTTATCTATGGCGTTTCCAAACAATCCATTTTGAAAAAAAGTCGTTTTTATTTGACATTAAAGAAAGCCTGAAAATTTGCAGCATGGGGATAAGCAGCTGCTCAAATCAGATTGCAATTACCGTGATTCAAATCATTCAGTACAATTCGTTGACTTATTACGGCGCATTAACAAAATATGGAACGGATATTCCCTTGGCAGCTTGCGGAATTGTTATGAAAACAAATGCCATAATCCTTGCGATTGTTACAGGAATCTCGCAAGGGATGCAGCCGATTATCGGTTTCAACTATGGAGCAAGGCAATATCATCGGGTACGGGAGGCTTACATGCTTGCAATAAAGTGGAATCTTGTTGTTTCCACTATTGCTTTTATCGCATTTCAATTTTTCCCGCGATCTATCATTTCACTATTCGGAGACGGGGACGAGCTGTATTTTGAATTTGCTGTTTTGTTCATGCGTACCTATATTTTCATGGTGTTGGTAAATGGTGTGCAGTTGCTTTCTTCCGACTTTTTTACCGCAATAGGAAAAGCGTTAAAAGGTGCTCTGTTGGCATTAACAAGGCAGACCTTTTTCTTGATTCCGCTTACCCTGCTGCTCCCGCTTCGTTTCGGAATTATGGGAGTATTGCTAGCGGGGCCTGTTGCTGATTTTTCAGCGTTTGTGCTATCTGTTGTACTGGTGGGTATAGAATTTAAAAAACAAAAAAATGACATGTAAACAGCAAACACTTGTGAATGTCAAGCACTTTGTTGTTTCGGTTAGCATAGATAGTGCAAATTAAGATGGTATCTGAATAGAAAAATACAGTATGCTAAATATTTTACAAGGCTTGGAATCATGTTAAAAAGACATGATTTCAGGTCTTTTTATGTCTTGATACCTTTTTGATACTTTTTCTCTCAGAAAAAATAAGAAACTATTGTACCTACATTCGTGCCTATCTGGATTATCTGACAAATATTCTTCACAAATCACCGGAAGATGTTTCCTGGGAAGAACTGCGTGATCACATCAGATGGTTACAGAAATCCAGAAATATCATAAAGAAAAACTGTATGATTGGGAAGTAGGGATTTAATCTCTACTTCCTTTTTAGTTTACATAACAAAAATATCCTGTTTATTTTGCCAACTATAATATGAAAGTGATTTTGATAAATTGATGAATGATATGAAAAAGGATGATGCTATCCATTAGTACCACAAAATTTCTTATTGCAGAATTAGCGGTTGCAGATTATAATTTCCATAGGTGGACAAGCAAACCGACAGAATATTATTCTGTGAATAGCAAACCAACCTGCAAACCACCAGAACTGCACACAATAATGAAAAAATGCAATGGTACTGGAATGGTACTAAAAATATGTGAAACGAAAAATAATGTGTGGAAAAGACACATATTATCAATACAAAACAGTATAGATAACCATATTAAAACAACCAGAATCAAACCAAACTTTGCGAGTTTGAGTAAGGAGTAGTGTTAAAAAAGTCCAGCATTTATGCGGTTTCCAAACAAATTTGTTTAAGCTCTGGCAACGATTTGGCAACAGATTTCCCTTATTCAATGAATAAGATTACTTTATGAGCATAAGAAAACCTTACTGATTTTCAGAAATGACAACTGAAAATTGGTAAGGTTTTTTTGATGTCTATTTTTTCTTTTTACGCTTCGCTTCTTTCTTTTCTTCTTTTTCTGCTTCTTTGGCACATTCGTCTATAAAATCAAAAAGTTCCTGTGGGTAGACCTTCGCCCAGATTTGGTGGGTATCCAGTTCCGGATACTTGTAACGCCATTCATCATATTCCTCTTTGGTAATTTCTCCGCTTTCCAGCTTCTTGGCTTCAGCGAGCCATGCACGGAGCATTTTGTCCATAGTGGAATAGGTGGAATAGTCGGATTTATCAAGGTGTAAGACAACTTCTCCATCCACTTCTCCGATTTTCAGACCACGCATATCTTCCAACGCAAAGAAAGTGTGCATAAGACCAATGTAGGTATCTATATCCGGCACGGTAAGTGCATGGGTGCTGACATCAAGGAAATGAGCCATGTTTTTTACAAGATCCTGCTTTGGTATCCTTGCTTCTGACTCATACTGTGCCATGCGGACATCAGAGGTTTTACCAACAAAACCAAGGATTTCGCCAAGGTGCTTCTGTGTCATGCCTTTTCTATTACGGAAAAATCGTATTCTTTGCCCGATTGCCATTGTAATGCCTCCTATCATATTGTTGCCATTTATCTGTATTAAATGGATAGATAAACAAATTTGTTTAAGTAGAGTATAGCATGAGTCAATGAGGATAGCAAGAAGAACTTAAATAAAAATGTTTAAGATTTTTCGAGAAATCACTTGACTTAACTTAAAATGTTTAGTATCATACAAAGCACAAACTTAAACAAAAAGAGTTAAGTGTAAAAATCGGAAAGGAGGAAAACACATGGAGAACAAGAACTTTATGACGGTGGATGAAGTGGCACAGGAGCTTAATGTTTCCAAGTCCTATGCCTACAAGGTTGTCAGAGAGCTGAATGCGGAAATGCAGAAGCTTGGTTATCTGACCGTTACCGGAAGAGTGAATACCAGCTTTTTTCGTAAGAAATTATGCTACAGCGACTAAAGGAGAGGAGATGATGTAATGGCTGTATACAAAGACGGAGAGAAATGGCGTGTCATTTACCGCTACACCAATTATAAGGGGGAGCGGAAGCAGACGCAGAAACGAGGGTTTGCAACCAAGCGTGAAGCGGTTGCATGGGAGCGAGAGGTCATGTTAAAGAGCGAGTCCAAGCTGGACATGACCTTCGCCAGCTTCTTTGAGATTTACGAGGAAGATAAGAAAAAGAGGGTAAAGGAAAACACATGGGAGTCTAAGAGCCATGTGATCCGTACCAAAATACTTCCCTACTTCGGGGAGCGTAAGATTGCAGAGATTGAGCCAAAGGATGTGATTGCGTGGCAGAATGAGCTTCTTGCCTACAAGGGCGAGAAGGGGAAAGTGTATTCTCCGACTTACCTTAAAACCATACATGCACAGTTAAGTGCCATTTTCAATCGTGCAATAAGATACTACCATCTGCCGAGCAATCCGGCACAGAAAGCAGGCTCTATGGGTAGTGAGGAACACAAGGAAATGCTGTTCTGGACGAAAGAGGAATATCTGAAATTTGCGGATGTGATGATGGATAAGCCACTTTCCTATTATGCCTTTGAAATGCTTTACTGGTGTATTTCGCCCTGCTGGGAGCTGATATTCGTAATCCGCTACGCTACTTGCTCATGAATGCAGCTGCTTCGCAGTGGTGCTATGTCAAGATTTAGCACAAAATAAAATGAGAAGTTCTGTCAGCTAAGCAGCCGGCAGAGATTTAACCCTTTCATACAATTTTTCAAATTCGTCAGGAGACATGTAATCACAATGACTATGAATTCTGACAGTGTTATAAAAGGTTTCGATGTATTCAAAAATCAGGTTGTATGCGTGTCTGTAATTCTTAATGTTAAAACGGTTAAGCCATTCCCTTTTTATGAGTGAATGGAAGGATTCAATATAGGCATTGTCATAAGGATAACCTTTATGAGAATAGCTGCGTTGCATGTTTTTTGTGGCTTCACGCCATGCCTGAGACACATACTGGCTTCCGCGGTCAGTGTGTATTATTAAAGGTAAATCGGTGTTACGTATTGCCTTGGCTTTTTCAATTGTTTTTATTACAGTGGAAACTTCCATTGTGTCGGCAAGAGTCCATGCAATTATCTTTCTGGCAAACAGATCCATTACACAGTTAAGGTGCACGAAGCCGTCATTGGTCCAGATGTATGTAATGTCAGTACACCAGACAGCGTTTGGACGCTCAGGATTAAACTGTTCATTAAAGTAATATATACAACCAATGCCATTGAAAGTTTAAATTCAACATACAGTAAACTTAATCGTCAGAGAAGTGTATTTCCAAGCGACAAGGCATTGTTGAAAGCTCTGTACCTTTCAACGTTTGAAGCAACGAAGAAATGGACAACGACCTTAAGAAACTGGGCTCAGGTGTATGGAGAACTGAGCATTATGTACGAAGGCCGTTTGCCTGAATAGCATAAAAAACACCCAATATCAAGGATGAATATACGCTCGTTATAAAATGGGCGTCCTTGACATGGGTATTTTTATATGCTAGTTATATAAACAAGAGCTGCAAGCTCATTTCATGAACTTACAGCTCCATCACTTATCATAGAATGTCTATTTACAGACTTTATTTCACACACTCAAATAACAAATTATTCTATTTTTCTCATTTAGCAAATTTGTTTTAATAGCGTTGACAAATGTGTAAAATGGAACGCTACATTGAATGCTGTGCAAAAGTCACCTCGAAAATCGTTCCCCCAGTCTTGCCTGATTTGATACAAATACTGCCATCATGTACTCTAACGATTTCACGGACAAAAGCAAGACCCAGCCCTACGCCACCCAGCTCTCGGCTTCTGGATTTATCCACACGGAAGAATGGCTCGAACACTCTCTCCCTAAGCTCCTTTGGTATTCCGCTTCCCGTATCTTCTACAGACAGATAAACATGCTTGTTTCTCTGATATGCGGTTACTGTAACCTGTCCGAGTGGATGATTATATTTGATGGCATTCTCAACCAGATTGTATACAAGCCTGTAAATAAGGATATCACTGCCTATCATAGTGGCATTCTCACATTTTCCAATCAGCTTTATATTCTTTTCCACAGCAAGAGGCTCAAGGTCTGCCAAAACCTCTTCAACAATAGCATCCAATATAATTTTATCATCCCTTCCCACCGTCTGAAGCTCACTCATGTCAAGAAGAGTCTTTACCATCCTGTTTAATTTATCATTTTGTTCCGTAACCATTTTTATGGTCTGCAAAGTGTCTGCATCATTTCCCGGGTGAGAGGCAGAATTATATAAATCAAGCTGTACCTGCATTAACGCTAATGGAGTACGCAGCTCATGTGCTGCATTTGCAGTAAACTGTCTCTGTATCTCAAATGCCTCCGACAGACGCTCAAGCATCTTATTATAAGAAATACCCAGCTGGTTCAGTTCCTTAACATTGTTTTCCTCTATTCTTGAATCAGACAGATTCTGAGCCTGTACCTCTTCAATTTTATCTGAAAACTCCCTAATTGGTTTGAGTGCATGCCCGCTTATAAAATAAGTGACGGCACCTCCCAAAAGCGCCAGCAAAACCGTGATTATCAGACTGTTTCTTTTATAGTCGGCCTTATTATTGTACACCTGAACCGAAAATTCATCCGCAAACTCATCCCACTTATCGTCTGGTATGCTGATATATATTTCATCTGATTTGTTTCCTTTTTCATCCCCCTGTGACTCTACCGCATCCTGCAGAGAATCGATGTAATGCACACCATTTTTATAGACAAACATAGTCAGGCAGCCACATATAATAGCAATACACAATGTAGTAATGCACGTAAGTCTCCACTGTAGCGACATTCTTTTCATCTGTCAGACTCCTCCCGTATTTTATAGCCTTCACCTACCTTGTTCAAAATGGGATCATATCCCAGCTTCGTCTTAAGCTTTTTTCTAAGTGAAGACATATGTACCCTGATTGCTCCGCTAAAGCTGTCTGCCGTGGCATCCCACACATGCTCTATCAGCTCCTCCTGGCTCACCGGTCTGCCTATATTGATAAGTAAATATTCCAAAATACCATTCTCTTTTCTTGTCAGTGGAACCGGCTCTCCCTTTGCATATGCCTCGCGTTTAATCGTATCAAACTTTATTTCTCCGTATTTAAGACATATATCATTCTGTACAAATTTCCTTCTTGTCAGGCTTCTGATACGTGCCTCAAGCTCCTGCAGATGGAATGGTTTTTCCATGTAATCATTTGCTCCTGCATCCAGTCCCTCTACCTTATCAGCAATCTGACCTCTTGCAGATAATATCAAAACCTTAGTTTCATCATTGTATTTTCTAAGCTCCTTAAGAAGCTCCATGCCATCCATCCCCGGCAGATTCAAATCCAAAACTATCAGATCATAATTCTCCGACAGTATACATTCAAGAGCCTCTTTCCCATCATAACAGGCATCCACCTCATAACCGGCAGCATACAGACTCTTTGCAACCATATCACATATTTGTTTCTCATCCTCAACAATTAATAATCTCAAAATGTTCTCCTGCTTCTTAACAATAATTTTACAACCTATATTGTATAATACCAAAGTCAGCTGGTCAACAATACAACAAAAAGGAGCAACATTATGTTGAAATACCAAAAAACATGTCAAATCATTCTGCTTATCCTTGGTGTATCCATGATAAGCTATGGTGCAGTCAGAGGTGAGGCGGCTACAGTGCTTGGTAAAGCAATAAAACTATGTCTGGAGTGTGTCGGAATTGGATAAGGAAAAGAAATTACTATCAAGAAAACTGGCAAAAATACGTGGCTGGATACAGGCCGCAGCAACGCTGCTGACCAATATTCATATTACAAATTTATTTAAGGGTAAAATATATCAGGGCAATGCAAAAACAGTATGCGTACCCGGATTAAACTGCTACTCCTGCCCTGCCGCGACAGGAGCCTGTCCAATAGGGGCATTTCAGGCAGTTGTCGGATCTTCAAAATTTAAGTTTTCATACTACATAACCGGATTTTTTATTTTACTCGGTGTAACTCTCGGCAGATTTATATGTGGTTTTTTGTGCCCATTTGGATGGTTTCAGGATTTACTTCATAAAATCCCCGGAAAGAAATTATCCACAGCCAAACTAAAGCCTCTTAGGTACCTAAAATATGTCATTCTTATTGTTTTCGTTATACTTCTTCCGATACTTGTAACGAACTCTATAGGAATGGGAGACCCGTTCTTCTGCAAATATATCTGTCCTCAGGGTGTTTTAGAGGGTGCTATACCGTTATCTATTGGAAATGCTGCTATCCGTTCTGCGCTGGGAAAGCTTTTTTCTTTCAAGTGTATGATTTTAATTGCAGTGATTGTACTAAGTATCTTATTTTACAGGCCCTTCTGTAAATGGATTTGTCCGCTTGGAGCAATCTACTCATTATTTAATAAGGTCAGCCTGCTCAAAATCACCGTTGATAGCAGCAAATGTGTCGGATGCGGTCAATGCTCAAAGGCATGTAAGATGGATGTGAATGTGTGTAAGACACCGGATCACCCCGAGTGCATACGCTGTGGTGCCTGCATAAAGACCTGTCCGAAGGACGCCATCTGCTACCGGTTTATGGGAAAATCATGTCAAAAAAATGACAACAGATAGCTATTAAACATTTTACTATTATTTTAAAGGAGAAATTACTCATGAAAAATAAATTATTATTTATTTCTATTTTTACACTCTGCATAGCATTATCACTTACAGCATGTGGCGTAAAGCAAGCTTCTACAACAGATTCTAAGAACACTCAGACTGAAGCCGGCTCGGAAGCATCCGGCAAATCAGATTCCAGGCTTGATGATTTATATCAGCAGGAAAATCAGCTTTTTGCAGATCACGCTGATGTGTGGAACAAGGCATTTGGCATGATGAACAAAAGTGACGCCGATCCAAACGGAAATTATGCTGATTATCTTGCCGGTACCGTAGAATCAAACAGGAATTCATTCACAGACGATGAGCTTAAAACACTTAATGAGGATATTGAAACCATACGAAAAATCGAGGAACAGATAGCAGAGCTTAATAACAAAAGTAAATCATCAGATGACAACAAGAAGGACAGCTCTAAAGCCTCATCTGTATTCAGTGATTTTTCCGGTGAGGATTTTGATGGCAATAAGGTAGATGACAGCCTGTTTTCCGGTAATGCAGTAACAGTCGTCAATTTCTGGTTTACCGGCTGCAAACCATGTGTCGCTGAGTTATCCAAGCTTAACGAATTAAATGATGCTATCAAATCAATGGGCGGAGAAGTTGTTGGCATCAACACTGAGACCTTCGATGGCAATAAAACAGCTATCAAAGAGGCTGCCTCTGTTCTTGAAAGCCAGGGTGTCAAATATCGTAATCTGTCAATTGACTCCTCTAGTGCTGCCGGTAAATACGCCTCAGAAATCATGGCATTTCCAACAACTATACTTGTTGACAGAAATGGCAATATTGTAGGCGAACCAATGCTCGGCGGAATTGATAACAAGGACAACTATGATGCCCTTATGAAGCAGATTCAGTCTGTAATTGATGCAGACAGCACAAATAAATAGAGGTCTGCATATAAAAAGCTCCTGTGCATTGCACCAATGTCATTTAGATAAGAATGGTTTAGCGGTTAGGGCTTTTTTCACAGCGAGTAAACATTTTGTTTATTCGCTGTTTTTCTATATTAAAAAACGTTTAGCATAATAATTTTGCACAACAAACAGACAGATGCTTCCATCTGCCTAAAAAAGAGTGTATACTAATATTTGATTAAGCTGCTCTATAGAGAAAGCTTATCGCTGACTGGGGTTTGACTTTGCGAGGGTCTGTTCGCCCAGAACGTATGGGAAGAAGCTCATGTCCGATTAGATACTCTACATCGGGTGGAGCTTCCTCTTTTTTAGTGATAGAAAATGACAGCAAATTCGCATTGCACGAGTATAATTCAACTGATATATATGTTTGCAGTCATTTTTATTTTTTACAACAACATTAGTTGCTATAATCTCACAGAAATTATACAATGTCATTCTTGACCATATTTCCTGCATAATATATTCCGTTTTCTTTGCATGAAAACGTATTAACCCCAATGCATATTTTAATTCACGGAAAGAAGTTTCAATTCCCCATCGTTTTGCGTATAACTGTTTGATTTCATCAGAGTTTATTTTATCTTGTGGCAGATTTGTGATAATGCATTCATAAGAATCTTTTGAAATCGGAAAACGCACCACCCTCATTTTCATTTCATAAAACTTATTACAATGCAGGTCAATATAATCAAAAGGTGTTTTCTTCATAATAATTCTGTATTTTTGAGGATTTGCTTTTACTTCATTTGTCTGCTTTTTTGTGAGAGTAACATGAACCCATTCATCAAATTCATCATTTTCTGGCAGTGTAGTAAGCTTTGAAGTTATTCCATTACTTGTTATATCCTTGACACGTATTAATTAATACATTCCTTTGCGTTCAGCATGAGCAAATATATTATAATTCTCATACCCCCTGTCTGCGATGAAAACAGCCGATTTACCACTGTATCTGTCAATCAATTCACACATAGCACTATTTTCATTTTTCAGGCGGGCAGGTTGAATAATTGCATCAATGTACCGTCGACTGCATAAATCATAAAAAGCATTTAAATGTAGTTGATTGAATCCTTTGCTGTCAGGAAGTGATTGAAAATAGGTTGTTTCATCATTGGGATTGTGGGCAATACATAAATCTGATCCATCACATGCAATTAATTTAAGCCCTTTATAGGTGGCATTGTCTGCAAAAGACTTAGAGAATTCTTGAAATAAAAATTCAAATGCATCTGGCAATATCTGTGCTCTGCGTTGGTTAAATGATGAGTTCGATGGTGTGGAATTGTTAAAATCAAAATATTCCAACAGTTCATCTCTCAATGACTTGCCTTCCATTGTAAGCATGAACTTCATTATTTCTTCAAATGACCATTTCTTTTTACGTGAAAAATCTGATTCCGGATTCTTTGTAAACATCCAATGGTAAGAATCCATATCTTTAATAATTGATAATAGTTTTTGTTTTATCTCTATAGAATAATTCATAGTGTAATTCTCCTTGCAATCAAGATATTTTCTTAATTACAAGGGCCGCTCTAACTATCTTAAAAGAAAGATAGTTAGAGCGGCCACACATTTTGTTTATCCCGTCAAGTGTTTTATGGAAATTTCACAAAAAAAGAACAGGGTACACATTTCTATATACACTGTTCTTTGTGTCATTCTTATCTAAATGACATTGTGCATTTTATATCCTCTTTTATCTGTTGATGAAGCAGATTACAGCTCAGATAATGTCAGGCTGATTTATGGAACAACGGATTTATTTCAGGATGTTAAGCGGGTATATCACAGAGAATTTGATGATGTGGTAAAGGAATATAACAGCAGGCAGAAAAGAGAAGACAGAAAGATAAAGGACTACTTTGAACATGTTGCAGGTCTTAATCAGGATATGGCGGTAGAGATTATTTTTCAATGCGGGGACAAGAAATATTGGGACGAGCATTGGAAAAACAAAAATTATATGTCTGAGGTATTTGACTATATTCTTGAATGCCTGCAAAAGCTACTGCCGGAGTTCAAGATTGCGAATGCGGTCATACACTTTGATGAAGCCAGCCCGCATATGCATGTGGTAGGCGTTCCGGTATGGGAAGGAGCAAAGCGTGGCTTATCTAAGAAAGTATCAAAAAGAAATGTATTTACACCACAAACATTATCTGTAATTCTTCAAGATAAATTGAGAGCGGAGGCAAGTTATGGATTTGAATGTTATTTCAAGGAACAGCTGGCAGAGAAGAAAAAAGGTCGCAACCATGACTTGTCTGTGACGGAATATAAGGTAGCACAGGAGAGTAGGAAGCTTGCTGATATAAAGCAGCATAACAATGAGGAGCAGGAGAAAAATACTAAACTGAGAAGCAATAACGCAAGCATATCATATCAGATTGCTACACAGGAACAACGCCATAGTAGAAATCTGGATGTTATAGCTGCTGATGAAGACAGGCTGGAGAAAGTCAGGAGTAGTATTAATGCAGCAGAAACGGAATATGCAAAATATGAAGATATGATTACGGATAAAAAGAATAATCTGGAACTTCTTTCTTCTAAGGAAAGTGAACTGATTGAAAGAACAAAAATTGCAGAGAGCGTATATGATATGTTCCGACAGAGTGGAACTGATGATGTTAGGGAGAAGCTTATTGATGTAATGTATGAGAACCAGAAGCTTAGAGAGGAAAATACGACATTAAAGGAACTGCTGGAAAAGGCGTATGAGTTTATGAAGCAGTTTGTAATTGATGGGGTTAATCTGCTGGAGAGGTTTCTGGAGAGTGTGGGGAAGGTGATTGATAAAGTTCCTAAAAGAACAAAATAAAAACATCTGTTCGTGCAACAAAGTATTGACATTGACATACGAACAAAGTATCATAAATTTATGAAGCAGGAGGAACAAATGAGATGAGAAAATCAATTTCGATCAGTATAAGAGTGAGTGAAGAAGAATTAGATAAGTTTAAGGAAGCAGCAAGATTAGAAGCATATTCATCATATAGTGAGTTTATAAGAAGAACGGCATTGATAGAAGCTGCCAAAATAATTAAGGAAAACAATGAAGGAGAGGATACCCATGAACATAATTAGTTTGTTTAGTGGATGTGGTGGATTAGATTTAGGCTTTGAAAGAGCTGGGTTTAATATTCCTGTTGCAAATGAGTTTGATAAAACAATATGGGCGACATTTAAAGCAAATCATCCTAATACTCATCTGATTGAAGGTGATATAAGACAGGTAACAAAAGAAGATATAGAACAGTTTATAAATGGAGAAGTTGACGGAATTATCGGTGGACCACCTTGTCAGTCGTGGTCTGAAGCAGGTTCATTAAAGGGAATTAAGGATGACAGAGGACAGTTGTTCTTTGATTATATTAGAATCCTAAAGGAATTCCAACCTAAGTTCTTTTTGGCAGAAAACGTAAGCGGAATGTTGGCGAACAGACATTCAGAAGCGGTGCAGAATATTCTAAATCTTTTTGATGATGCTGGATATGATGTGTCATTTACCCTTGTAAATGCAAAGGATTACGGAGTTGCAGAAGAAAGAAAGAGAGTGTTTTATATAGGTTTCAGGAAGGATTTGCGCATTGATTTTGGATTTCCTAAAGGTTCAACAAAGGATGATGATAAAAAAATCACTCTTCGTGATATTATATGGGATTTGCAAGATACGGCTGTTCCATCAGGAGAGAAAAATCATCATAACCCAGAATCAATCAATAACAATGAATACTATACTGGAGCATATTCACCAATATTTATGAGCCGTAACAGAGTAAAAGGATGGGATGAACAGGCATTTACAGTTCAGGCATCAGGAAGACAATGTCAGCTTCATCCACAGGCACCTAAAATGGTTAAAGTGGCACAGAATGATTGCAGATTTGTAGAAGGAAAAGAACATCTTTATCGTCGAATGACAATTAGAGAGGTTGCCAGAGTACAGGGGTTTCCGGATGATTTCAAATTTATATATGAGGATACTAATACAGCATATAAAATGATTGGTAATGCTGTTCCAGTTAACCTTGCATATGAAATAGCTGTTGCGATAAAGAAATACCTAGAAGGTAATGGTGCAGAGGTTATTGTAGATAATGAGGTTATAGATGCAAAGGAGGTTAATGAGAAGAAAGTGAGTACAAAGAGTAATGATCAGGGCAGAGCATATGAGTATGCTTGGATAAAAACACTTTACAAGGCATTATGTGAAATGCGAAAAACTAGAATAGTTGATAATTCTAGCTTGCATGCAAATGAAAAGGCATGGGCTCTTATGGATGAGGGAATGCAGCAGACATTTATGATATCAGCAGAATCAGCAATTGATACAGTGCTTGAAATGGAACCTAAAATGTCAGAAGGCAGTAACGATGAATTGACATTAGAATTTCAGAAGGACGGAGCAGGCGTAAAGGGTGATGTAAGAGATATTGTTATTAGAAGAGAAGATATTGAGTGGGAAATAGGATTAAGTATCAAACATAATCACGATGCCGTAAAACATAGCAGATTAAGTCATAAACTCGATTTTGGTAAAGAGTGGTTTGATATGCCTTGTAGTGATGCATATTGGGATGCGGTTCAACCAATATTTGATATGTTGAAGAATGAAAAGGATAATGGTTCAAGATGGTCTGAAATCAATGACAAAGATGAGGTAGTATATGTACCTTTATTACAGGCATTTATGGATGAGGTTAATAGAGCATATAAAGAAGATAAGAATATGCCACGTAAGATGATAGAATATCTGATTGGAATAGAGGATTACTATAAGGTTGTCAGCCGTGACAGTAAGCGTCTTACTATGATTCATACTTTTAATATGCATGATACTTTAAATAAACCAAGTGAAAATAAGGTGTCGGCAATTACTGTGCCAGTAGTAGAGTTACCTACAAGACTTGTGGCACTTGAGTTCAAGCCAGGAAGCACTAATACAGTAGAAATGTTTTTGGATAATGGATGGCAATTAAGTTTCAGAATTCATAATGCAAGTACAAAGGTTGAACCAAGCTTAAAATTCGATGTGCAGTTTATTGGTATGCCGACATCAGTGCTGAATATTGAATGTAAATGGAAATAAGGCGGCACAGACATTGAGAAAAATGCTATTAAGTTTCAGACCAGATGTTTATGAAAAAATAAAATCTGGTGTGAAGATATTTGAACATAGAAGAAATTTTCCAAATGAACCTATAATGGCATATATGTATGTCAGCTCACCGGTGAAAGCAATCACCGGTGTTGTATACTTGGGTAAAAGGCATTGTCTATCTGACTGGATGGAAGACTATAAAGAAGATAGCAATGCCGTTACACGAATAAAAGAATATATAGAAAAGTATCATTATAGGTATGCTATGGAAATAGATAGATTTCAGGAAACATCACAGATATCATTAGATGACTTAAGAGAAAATGTTCCGGGATTTGTAGCACCACAGATGTATATATATTTGGATGATACAGAATTGTTGGAGTATATAGAGAGTAACTTAAAAATGATAGATTTGCAGGTAGAACATTCATTTGAAAGAATAGAGACTTGTCATGTTTGTGTGCATTAACATTTATTGATAGGAGTTGAAGCATGGGATTTCCAACATTATTAGAATCTGAGTTACTAGCTGTTTCAAAAGCATTGGGAGACACAGAATTTGGATTTACAGGGACAGAAATAGGATTATTGCTTTCAGAGTGTGGCTTAAAAGATATTGATTCAAAAAATACAAAATATAAGAGATTATTTAATGCATTTTGTGAGCAGAGTAGAAAAGATAATAGTACAAACTGTGTATATAAATTTATACAAGTATGTATGGAGCCAGCTAGAGGGCTAAATACTCAATCTGCATATGAGAAGAGACGTTTTGAAATAAATAGGGTATTGATGTTAAAAGGAATTGAAATAAGGGATGATGGCAACTTCTATAAAATTACTAAGGCTGAAAGTTTATCCGAAGTGGAAAGAAGAACAAGAGAATTAAAAAATAAATTATCATGTTATGGTGCACATCAAAGAGTTTTAATATGCTGCAGAGAAGAATTACTAGTAGATGATTATTTTCATGCGGTTCAGGAAGCAGTAAAAGGAATATGTGATCGGGTAAGAGAAATGAGTGGATTGTTAACAGATGGAAATGAACTTATTCAAACTGCTTTTTCTGTAAAAAATCCATATATTGTTTTAAACTCATTAAGGACAACTTCAGAACAGAACCAGCAAAATGGACTTAAAGAGATAATACTGGGATTAATTCATATGGTAAGAAATGTTACGGCTCATGAATTGAGAATTAGATGGGATATTAATGAAAATGATGCGATTGATATTTTGCAACAAGTTTCTTTTGTACATAAATATATGGATCAATGTATTCCAGTTAGACATTTAACATAATAAAGATATTAAAACATGTAATCAGAGATATATGATAAGGAGAAAGATGAGATTATGGATAATGTTTTGCAAATTGATAAGCAAATATTAAATTCGGATAAAATAATATGTAGACATATAAATAATTTGTGTAATTCGACGAGAGGAGAAATATCACAGGATATTCTATCACAATTAAGACATTTTGTTGAACATATTTTGTTGAAAATATATGCTAATGGTAATGATATTGAGGATACACAGGATAATGTTAAACAGGCTGTTAAATATGCAAAAAATCAAGAGTGGTTGAGATATTTGTCTCGTTTTCATCATTTTTTGCAGGTATCTGTATCACATAGGACTTTAGAGGAAGAAAATTCAGAGCGTTTAATGTTAAAATATTACGAATATCTTCTTAGGATAAAAACAATGTTACATGATAAGTATTCTCTTGATGTTTTGTATAACTTAGAGCAATTTCCAATTGAAACAGATGAGAGCTTAAATGAGTATTATCTAAAAATTGTTCAAAAGGTTGATGAATATAAAAAATCATCAAAAAATATGTATAAATATGATCGTTTTTACATTCAAAATATAAAACCATTTTTTTGTAATAATAAAATATATTATGAAGTAGCATTTATTCCGGCAAATGATAAGGCAAGTAAAACAGATAGAATAATTGCATTTACAGATAGGGAAATAACAGACTTTTATGCGGTAAAGTTAGCAATAGAAGATGATTATATAGAAATATTTGATAAATGTATGCCTATAAGAATTATTTTGGATTGGGAAGTAAGTATTCGACCATGTGAATTTAAAAATTTTAGTAAGATAATTAATAATCAGACCAAACCCATTGGAAAAGCAGAGGAGAGGGAACTAGTTAAGTATTTGACCGAGTCGGGAAGAAGCTTAGCAGAGATAGTTGTTTATTCAGATGAAAAATATAATGAAATCCGCAATCGAATTGTTCCAAATAGAGAGGGGTATCATTTTTTTGATTTATTGGATTTCTGTAGACAACTCATTAAAAATCAAGGTGCAGGTTACAATGTTTTAAGATATTTGTTACATCATATGAATAATAGAGTTATTAAAGAACAATATCATGAGAGTTATAAAAAGAATTATAACACTGGAAGATGGGAATATTTGGGTGCTAATAATTGGCTCTCAAATTTATATTTAGCAAATGAGTGTTTGCCTTTTGATACAATGCCGTTCTGTTCTGGATTGAGAAAACATGTACCAAATATATCAGATTTGTTAATAGCATTGGATACAGCTGGACGTGAACATGAATTTATGGCTAGAGTTATAAAAAATAATACTGAACAGAAAGGGATGCTGTATACCCCATTAGAGCAGAATGGAGAAAAGTATAAACTTGGTAATTTTGAAGATGTTGAAACTTTGAAAAATATATATAATAAGAAGTTACCGCAAACTCAGAAACAGCAAGCACGTAAATTGATTATAGATAAAGGCTATATATTTATTGAGGCATACAGGGATGATACAATATCTATAATTACAACGATTAAGAGATTAGCTCAAAGCGGTGTGAGTAATTATTCCAATACTGTAAAACATTGGATTGAAAATAGTGATTATAATATATCGGAAGAGAAGAAAAAAGCATTGGAGACAATGTTTGCTAAATCGCATGTATCGGTAATATATGGGGCAGCAGGAACAGGGAAGACTACATTTATTAATTACATTTCCAATTTTTTTAAAGAGTATTCGAAATTGTATTTGGCATATACGAATCCAGCAGTGAACAATCTGAAGAGAAAGGTCGCTGCAACCTCAGATTGCGAATTTATGACAATTTCAAAGTTTAACAATAGATATAATAATGACATAAAGAGAAAGTATGATATTATATTTATTGATGAGTGTAGTACGGTTAGCAATAAGGAAATGAAGGAGTTTTTGGAACTTGCTGATTATAAATTACTTGTATTAGTTGGAGATACGTACCAAATAGAATCAATAGAATTTGGAAATTGGTTTGATACAATACGTGGATTTCTTCCAGAGTCTGCAATATGTGAATTGGTAAAACCATATAGAAGTAATAGCAAGCAGTTACAAGCTTTGTGGGATAATGTCCGCAAAATGGAGGATGATATATTGGATCGACTACAAGCAGGAGGTTATTCAGTAAATCTTGATCCGTCAATTTTAACTCCAGCATCAGAGAACGAGATTATCTTATGTTTAAATTATGGAGGACTGTATGGAATAAACAATATAAATCATTTTATGCAAGAAAACAATAATGGCAAGGAGATAAGGAGAGGAATACAGAGATATAAAGTTGGTGATCCAATTTTGTTCAATGATTTGGCGGATTCATTTTTTACAAAGAATAAAGAACAAGTTCCAATTATTCATAATAATATGAAAGGCAGAATAGAAGATTTTAGACTTTTGGAAGCTGGTAAAGTAACGGAACGAATTCAATTTGATATAGAGATTGACAAGCCATTGATGAATTTAGATGACAAAGATTTAGATTTTCAAGTTATAGGTGTATCAGAAAAGGGAAATTCTATTATAAGATTTGAAGTTTATAAAAATAAAAGTACAGATGAAGATGATGACAGTGTATCTAAGAATATGGTACCATTTCAAATAGCATATGCGGTATCTATTCACAAAGCACAGGGTTTAGAGTATGATTCAGTAAAAATCATTATAACAGATGATATTGATGAACTGATAACACATAGTATCTTTTATACTGCCATAACAAGGGCAAGAGAAAAATTGAAAATTTATTGGACACAATCTGTTGAAAAGAAGGTTTTAGATAGAATAAAACCTAAAAATAATCATCAGGATATTTCTTTATTGAAACAAGAGTTGCTGTTAAGAAAATAAATTTGTACCCAAAATAAGATAAGTGTTGGAGATATTTTTCGAAGAAATATTGTACATTTTCTTATGTAGGAGACCTAATACCAAATGGGTACATTGATACCCATATGATACCTAAATTTTTGAAAATAAAAAATAATTGTGATAAAAGGCGGAATAATCGCCATTAAAAGCTCTAGAAATCAAGCTTTAGCAGAGATAATAAGTTTCTCTGCGGGGAGTTTGAATAATTTTTAAAAGCTCGCAAAGCCTAGTAAAATGGGCATTTGCGAGCTTGTTTTTTGTCTTGTGGTACTAAAGTGAGCTGTGCGTGAATAGTTTCATTTACGCCTGAGACCATGTTATTTTCCACTCAAAATATTCATTAGGAGAAATCTCTCCATTATTTAATTTCGTTTTCATTTCACACCATTCCGAAAGGAAATCATTTACCAATCCATATTCAAAAGTTAATGCGACAGGTGAACCTGCACTTTCATAATCATCTTCATTGTAAGTTGGTCTGGCGGTCTCGGAGGGTTTTGCCGGAGTCATTGCAGTCAGATGAATCAGGTTGCCGGGAGCTGTGTACTCTGGGAATCTTGTACCTTTTCCACGGGCAGGAAGTGATGTGGCACTTTCTTCAAGCCAGAAAAGTGTTTCAATGATATCTTCAGCAGCACCAAGGCTGTAATCAGAGATTGACTTGTAATTGCAGTGCAAAGCATCAGCAAGTTTTAGAATCATATCTTCACCGGGAATGCGGGCACCGGTTTCATACTGGGATATGCGGACAGACATATTTTTGCCCTCAAATCCAAGTGCACCGCCCAGCTCGTCCATTGTCATTTTACGGAATACCCGTATTTTCTTTATTCTTTCACCAATTGTCATAGTGTAGTCACCTCCGTTTATCTGTCCCTGATGGACTGTTAAAGACAGTATAACACGGAAAAAATGAAAATGGAAGTTTTTCTATACGAGAACATTAGAAAAATTCCTTGACAATTCAATACCACACGGTATAGAATAATATCAATTCAATTATCTATACGATATGGTATTGAAAAATAACAGAATGAGCGGTATCAGATATCGAACAGGCATTTGCCATGACATTCATAGGAATCGAGCGAATGTAGACACTCCCCCAAGCGGACCGAGTACCTCGAGCAGGAGCGGGCGGTATTACAGGAGATTATCTCAGGTAAGGAGGCTGGTTGTGACATCAGCAGAACTGGTATGGAGAAACGCCAAAACAAATTTATAAAGGAAAGGTGGTGAAAGGCATGAACGAAAAGTTTTTAGAAGTAGGAGATGTGATGCAGATTCTTGGAATTTCAAGATCAGCAGCATACAAGCTTATGAGACAGATTAACAGTGAACTTGAAAAGAAGGGTTACATTGTAATCCGTGGAAAAGTAAGCAGAAAATATTTTGAAGAACGCATTTATGGTATGAGTGATGCAGGATAAGCAACAGGTAAGAAGATTAATGCGGAGGCAGGTGCAGGAGCGATACGGCTTAGGCATCTGCTTCTGCATATGGAAAGAAGGAGATGATGAATATGCCAGCTTATAAAGACAGTAAGACAGGCACCTGGTTTGTCAAATTCTATTGTAAGGACTGGACCGGGGAAAACAAACAGATAAAGAAAAGAGACTTTGCAACAAAGAGGGAAGCACTTGATTATGAGAGGAATTATAAAATACGGCAGGAGAACAATCTGGATATGACATTTGGAGAGTTCTGGAAGCTGTATACAGAGGATGTGAAAAATTATGTCAAACTCAACACATGGCTTACCAAAGAACACATTGTGGATACAAAGATACTTCCATATTTTAAGAATCTTAAGATGAATGAGATTACACCGGGAGATGTACGCAAGTGGCAGAATGAGATGGTAGCATTCCGTTATGAGAATGGGAAGAGTTATTCCCAGACTTACAAGAAGACAATGCACAACATTTTAAGTGCGATATTAAATCATGCGTGCAGGTTTTATAATCTGAAATCAAATCCAGCAAGACAGGCTGGAAATATGGGCAGGGAAGAAAAGAAGGAAATGCTTTTCTGGACAACTGAGGAATATAAGAAGTTTTCAGAAGCGGTGATTGACAAGCCGGTTTCATTTTATGCATTTGAAATGCTGTACTGGACGGGAATGAGATTAGGTGAACTGCTTGCTCTTACAATGGAAGATTTTGACTTTGAAAAGAACACAGTCAGAATAAATAAATCGTATCAGCGGCTACAGGGGCAGGATGTTATTACAACACCGAAAACACCTAAGAGCAACAGAACAATCAAGTTGCCGAAGTTCCTTGCCGAAGAAATGCAGGAATATTTTGCAATGTTATATGACCAGACACCAACAGACAGGATATTTCTGGTAACAAAGAGCTTTCTTCATCATGAGATGGAGCGTGGCTGCAAGTTATCAGGTGTGAAGAAAATAAGAATTCATGATCTTAGGCATTCGCACATTTCACATCTGATTGACCTTGGGTTCTCCGCAGTTGCAATAGCTGACAGGGTTGGCCATGAGAGTATTGATATCACATATCGTTATTCACATCTGTTTCCGTCAAAGCAGGTGGCAATGGCAGACAGACTTGATGCTGTCAATGCAAGCTTTGAGGATTGCGAAGAGCAGGATGATGATGTAGAAATCATGCAGACAGAGGAAACAGCACCTATGATTGATATGGATGCGGCTGCGGAAAAAATTATAAGCATTGATAAGTACAAGGCAGTCTGATAATGCCTATGTAAAACATTATGAATCATGCCGGTACAAGTTTTGCTGGATATATGCAGCAGAAATTAAAAGAATAGATTTTATATCGGAAGGAGCAGATTATTATGAGCGAGAAAAGGCTGGATGCCAAGAACAGATGGAGAAATGTTGTAGTAGCGTTTCGTATGTCACCGGAGGAAGCACAGGAGCTGAATGTGAAGGTTTCACTCAGCGGACTTTCAAAACAGGATTATATCATCCAATGTCTTATGAAGCATGAAATCAGGGTTGTTGGTGGAATGAAGGTGGCAAAGAAAGTACAGGTGCATCTTGATACGATACTGGAAGAATTACAGACATTAGATGAATCTGACAGAGGTATAGATGTTGAAGAACTGCTGGTTCAATTAAAGCATGTGCTTGATATTCTGCAGAGTGATGAGAAAGGCGGTAATCATTATGAGAAAGACAACATTTGAAAAGCTTGGCATCCCATATGAAGAAAGGGATGGAATCTTTTATCCGGTGCTTGTCGCAGGAACAGAGAAGGCAGAAATAGAAGCAGGAAAGTATGGGCGAATGTGGATTAAATATATCAAGGAAGAATATCCAATGAGATATAAGAGTCTGGTGCGGTTCGGGGAGCTTGAAGAGAGAGCAGATGAAGTCAATGATACAGCATATGAGCTGCTCGATGATATTGAAGCTAAGTGGCTGAAAAAGCATAAGCCAAAGAATCCAAATTCCTTTACAGAACAGTTACAGCTAAGAACACAGACCAGGATGATGGCAGAGGAAATCGTTATTATGGATGTAGTGATGCAGTTTCATTAGTGTGGGGGCAAAAAGCGCCCCCAAAACCACAAAGTGGGGGCAGAAAGCGCCCCCGCACAAATCAGAGTCGAAAAAGTGTGGGGGCAAAAAGTGCCGTCAAAATGCAAAAGTGGGGGCAAAAAGCGCCGTCAAAACAGCAAAGTGACGGCAAAAAGCGCCACCACTCAAATCAGAGTGAAAAAAGTCATGGTGGCGGAAAGTGCCATCAAAATGGAAAAGTGGTGGCGGAAAATGCCACCAAAACAATAAAGTGATGGCAAAAAGTGCCACCACTTTACAACTCTGGTGGAACTTCAACCACCATATCAGTAATCGTGGTGGTACATTAACCACCACATATCATATACAGGGTGCAGGAGCTCCTGCCAAGACGAAAAATTATGTAAACGCTGATGCGTTTATATTTTTTCGGGAAAAGGTCCGACCTTTTCCACATCTTGCAAAACCTATAAGCAGAACTTTTGGAAAGGATGAAAAAGCAATGGTACAGATAAAAAGAGATTGGTTTGATACAGCATTAGAAAACTACGGAAGGGGAGAAACACATGGCAGATGGAAAGCGAAGATACAAATCTGACAGGAAAGATTATAAGATATCGGTGAAGCTGTCAGAAAAAGATATGGATATTCTGAAAGCAGCACTTAAGCGAACCGGAATGACAGCAAGTGCCTATATAAGAGAATTGATCCGGACAGGAGGTAACATTGATACAAGTTATCCAGAGGACAGGGCAAAAGCAATCCGTGTTATTGCAGGTATTGCAAATAATATTAATCAGGCAGTAAAGCTTGGCAATTCGCAAGGGAAATTGTATTACAGCGATATTGACAAGCTGCAGAACAGTCTGGATGATGTAAAGAAAACATTCGGGGAGGTGCTGGAAGTATGGCGATTACAAAGATCTTAAATATACAGGAGTCAGAGGGCAGAAATCCAGCATCACACCTAAAGAATGCTTTGAAATATATTCAGAATCCGGATAAGACAGAAGAATGTGTACTGGTGGGCGGTATTAACTGCCTGGCGGACACAGCATTTGAGCAGATGGAGGAGACAAAGAATATTTTTCATAAGACGGG
The DNA here is from genome assembly GCF_018918225.1 of Roseburia sp. MSJ-14. Lineage (NCBI taxonomy): Bacteria > Bacillati > Bacillota > Clostridia > Lachnospirales > Lachnospiraceae > Roseburia > Roseburia sp. MSJ-14. The sequence continues at coordinate 20,780 of NZ_JAHLQD010000056.1, read as the reverse complement.
TAAAAGGCAGGGCTATCATGTGATCATATCGTTTTCACCGGAGGAAAAAGTAACAGCAGAGCAGGCAATGTATGTGCTGGAGCATTTTGCGAAGGATGTGCTTGGTGATGATTATGAGGCTGTGTATGCAGTCCACACAGACAGGGAACATATGCATGGACATCTGATATGGAACAGTGTCAGTATGACAACCGGCAAGAAATACAATTCACCGAAAAGCAACTGGAAGAATCATCTCCAGCCTATTACAAATAAATACTGTGATGAGCTGGGACTTTCCATCATGCCAGCAGAGTACAGCAGGAATCCGAAAAATATCAGCAGGGACAAGTGGGAAAAGGAGATGTCCATGAAAGAGATAATTCTCAGGGATGCAAAAATGTGTGCATATGCAGCCGGAAAGGTGGAGCATTTTAAATATCTGATGAAAAGACTTGGATATGTATTTAAGAAAGACGCATGGATGGAGGTGCAGGCAACGGGATTTCGGTATTATCATAAACTGGCAAAGCTGGATGAGATGTTTTCAGAAGATATGCTAAGGCATCATGTGGATATGCTTTGGATGGCAAAGCCTTACTTTTATTCGTCGGATATCAGGGGATTGCACAGGGCGAAGCTGTCACCATTCCAGAAGAAGTTTTATGCAAAGCTGTATCGGTTAAGGATTGTAGAACAGAAGCGTTTTGTAGTAGGTGGAGCAAAGTATACAGAGGATTTGAAGAGGTTTCATCGGTTACAGGATGAATATCTGCTGCTTGTGAATAATGATATCAAAGATGTTGTGGAGCTTGTAGATTTCAGAAGTAAGCAGAAAGAAAAGATTCAGCAGATTGAGGACAGACAGAAGGCAATATATAGAGAAAACTCTAGCAGGAAACGAAGTATTAAGACAAAAGCACAATACCGGGAATATCAGATATGGCATGTGGAAGTGCAGGAAGAACTGGACGAGCTGAAGCAGGAGAAAAAAGAGATTAAGAGGCTGATACAGCTTGCTGATGGCATTGTGAAAGAAGATTTGTATACGGCATATTATGCGGTGTCGGAGAATGAGGAGATTGTTGCAGACAGGGATGTTGAGATACCGGGGATGGAAGATAATAAGCTGGTTGAGATAACAACGGAAGCGGTTGTTGAGCAGGAGACAAATGTTGAGGTAATGAATCCTAACAATATTCAGAATGAAATAGGCAGACAAAAAGATCAAACAGATAGTGTGAGAAAGCAACAGACTGATTTAGATGGCATAGGAATATCAGAGATTCATAATTCGTATGGTGTGAATGTGGCAAGAATGGACGAAAGTATAACTGATGTAACAGATAAAACTGAATTTGTGGAAATTAAAGAAACTGAACCTGTGGACAAAGCTGACCGGATTGTCAGGAGAATATCAGAGCTTGGTGGTTATGAGAATGTTAGTGATTCTGTTAAGGCTGATATATTCGGATTTGATATTGCTGATGTAGGCGGCAGCATAAGGTTGTTCTCGGAAGTGATGAAAAGGCTGGAGATAAAGCTGGATGGAGATGAGCTTTATGAAGAGTTTCAGAAAATTTATGATGAGAGTGTTGGTAGAGATACTGGTAAAGAGAAGGCGGAAGATAAGATTTGGAACAATGGCAGAGGAAGGTGATTCCTCTGTCATAACATCATGTAGAAAAATATTGTTTTAGCAAATGACTATATAATATATGGTAAAATGGAAACATAATACAAGTTTTGAATTATGTTGTGAAAAGTTTATGAACATTTTTCATAGCAATGGGACTGGCAGCTGCTACTCCTAATACGCTAAATGATATGATGGTAAAATATAGTAAATTTTGCCAGCGTTCATAATTACGACATTCGTAATTCTTATCCAATGATGTTAGCTTTTCCTGGGTGCTCATATCGTTGGATGATTTAATTAGCATAGTTTTCGTTATGTATTTTTCGTTAGATGTATTTTCTGCATCAGAGATGGATGCAAATGCTTTTAGATACATATTTTCAATGATGCTGTCTTGTAGGGTGCTGTTTTCGCCTATTGTTTGGATATAATTATTTTCATTCATGTGATGCCTCCTGATTAAAAATCTTTGAATTGACAAGAAATATTTTAAGATTTATCTTTATAAATGTAAATACCAATGATGATATATAAATGATGTAAAAAATAAAATTAGGAGGATAAAATATATTATGAATAATATAGAACATGATAAGGCACAATGCTGGTGCAATCGCCTGCATAAATTGATGAAAGAAAAGAATTATACTCAAAAAAGCTTCTTAAAAGAATATAAGGAAAAATACGGAGGCGGAACTCAGGCAAATATAAGCAGATGGCTACGTGTAGGAAGTAAAATTGAAAATGGAAAAACTATAGGGTTTCCTTCATATGAAACAATGTCAAATTTGGCAGATTTTTTTGGGGTATCAGTAGGTTATCTTATTGGTGAAACAGATTATGAATCATTTGAAATGGAAAAAGTTTGTGAGCATTTAGGGCTGGAGGAAGAAACTGTAAAAGCTATAATAGGAATAACTTCTGGTGAAAATATGGGCATTGGTGCAAACAGTATGTGCAGTGAATATAAATCAGCATTTCGCTATATTTTAACAGCAAGTAGTTTTCCTGTTTTTATTAAAGAGGTCAGAGAATATGCAGAAAATGTCTACAGATTGAAGCATCCGATAAAATATATGGATATAGTTTCTGCAAAAATGAGAAAAGATTTATTTGATTTGGCTGTTAAGTGTATGGATTATCAATGTATATCAGATGATAAATATGGGAGAATAGATGATTTTGAGGAAAATAGTGTAGAACCTACAGAAGAATTGTTAGAGGCAATTAGGATATTGAACGATGCACAAGATAAAGATTATGCTCAAAAATGTCATATAGAACAAATGGTTAAACTTTCTGAATATGAACTTCAGAAAATATATTTTGAAGTTATTAAGGAATTAACCAAAGAAGAGCATTTGCTAGATATGGTAATCCCTATGTATGTTGAAAAAGATTTAATAAATAAAGATTAAAATTAAAATTAAAATAGCTTTCTGCTTGTGAAAAATTAGTGAGAGTAGTTTTTGATTTTAATTTACTAGCAATTTATAAACAACATATGCTTAAAAATTATTTTGACATCATCAAAAAATATGTTTATAATATAAAAATAGATAGTAAGCAGGAGGATTGGTGCATGACAATATCAGAACAAATAAAAGTATTGTGTGTGAGATGTGGTGTAAGTGAAGCAGAACTGGCAAGGCGGCTGGGAAAATCGCCACAAAGCTTTAATTCGAAAATGAAAAGAGAAAGTTTTACAGTAGAAGATTTAGAGAAAATTGCAGATGTATTGGGTGTCGAATTTAACAGAGAATTTATATTAGCAAATGGAGATAAAGTTTGATGAAGAATATTGCAAAAGAATTTAAACTTGGAGAATTATTTTGTGGTCCTGGCGGATTGGCACTGGGAGCAACGACAGCGAAGATTGAAGATTCAGATTATAAGATTATTCATAAATGGGCAAATGATTATGATAAAGACACATGTAATACATATATCAGAAATATCTGCCCAGATGATGGAGAGAGTGTTATTTGTGGAGATGTAAGAAAACTTGATATTGACAGTCTTGGAGATATAGATGCATTAGCTTTTGGATTTCCATGCAATGATTTTTCTGTTGTAGGTGAGCAAAAGGGATTTGATGGTGTATATGGTCCGTTATATACATATGGGGTAAAAGTATTAAAGAAATATGAGCCTTTGTGGTTTTTAGCAGAAAATGTTGGTGGTTTAAAGAGCGCTAATGATGGAAAGGCATTTCAGAAGATACAGGAAGATTTAAAAAATGCCGGATATAGAATATATCCTAATTTATATAAATTTGAGGAATATGGGGTGCCGCAGGCAAGACATAGAGTAATAATTGTTGGTATCAGAGAGGATCTGCCATATGAATTTAAAATACCTAGTCCAAAACCATATAAAAATGTTGATGTTACTTGTAAGAATGCAATAGAGAATCCTCCAATCGGAAAAGAAGCTTATAATAACGAGTTGACAAAGCAATCCGAAATAGTTGTAAAGCGATTGAAATATATTAAACCGGGAGAAAATGCGTTTACTGCGGATTTGCCAGAAGAATTGCAGCTTAAAGTGAAGGGGGCAAAGATAAGTCAGATTTATAAGAGGTTAGATCCAGATAAACCAGCATATACAGTAACTGGTTCTGGTGGTGGTGGAACGCATATGTATCATTATTCGGAGCCAAGAGCATTGACTAATAGAGAGAGGGCAAGATTACAGACATTTCCTGATAATTATATTTTCGAGGGTTCTAAAGAGTCTGTTAGAAAACAAATTGGTATGGCGGTACCTGCAAAAGGAGCTAAAATCATCTTTGAAGCTATTTTAAGAACATTTGCGGGAATTGACTACGAAAGTGTAGAACCAAGTATAAAGGAGTAAGGTATGTATACTGATAATTTTGAAGAAGAAATCTTATTTACACCGGCGAGAAAAGATGGCGAAGCATGTAATCATTTAAAAATTGTTACAGCATTTACCGATGTTGAGAGAATATCAAGTCATTTGATAAAACTATTTGATGGCAGAAATAAAGAATATGTGTCTGGAATAAAAGTGGATATTATACTTGGAATGACAAAAGGCACGGGTCTGACACAAAAGAAACATGACAAGATATGCTCATTGATAAAAAGATTGAACAGTGTGTCTGGAATGCCTCAGATATCGTGCAATTATATTGTGGAAGGCAAACAGGTACATTCCAAGGTGTATGTATGGTGCAAGGGGCGAAAGGCAATAGAAGCTTTTAATGGTTCAGCTAATTATACCATGAATGCATTTTTTGTAAGAAGAGAATGTATGGATGTATGTAATCCTAAAGAGGCAAACCATTACTTCAACAGTCTGTTGACTGATACGATAAATTGCTTTGATGGTCAGATAAACGATAAGATTTCATTTTCTAGCAAGAAAAATGTGGAAGATGATGTTGCGGATACTAATTTAGAAAAATTATCTTGGGCGAGTTATCAGACTATTGAGCCAACAGATACATTAGAAGTATCTTTACTAAAAGCCGATGGCAGCGATACTGGATATGGTTCTGGTGTAAATTGGGGAATACGTAAAAATGGTTATAAGAGAAATAGAAACCAGGCGTATATTCCATATAATGTGGCAGATCATAAAGATGGATTTTTCCCAGATGTAAATGCTGATGGAACGTATCCAGTGTTTAAGGTTGTAACAAAGGAATATGATGCTTTTTATATGAGACAGGCACAAGCAAAGGGAAAGGCATTAGAAACTCCAGAAAGTAATGCGATAATAGGAGAATGGATAAGGCATAAACTTGGAGTGCCGGATGGTACATATATTACGAAACAAATGCTAGATCAATATGGAAAAACAAAGGTTTTGTTTAAAAAGTATGAAGATGGCATATATACTTTGGAGTACTAATTCTGGCATTAAGGAGAGAACAATATGGAGCAGAAGATCAATATCGATAATTTAGACGATTTGCAAAAACAGGCGTTAGTCTGTATGTATTATGCTATGCTTCCTAAAACAGACGCAAGATATAAGCAGAGAATACATGATTGGGAAGTGTTAGAAAAGAGATTTGGAACAAAGAAAACAACATATAAACATGCAAAGGATGCTTTTGATTTTTATTTTCCTAACAATGGAAGAAAAGGCTGGAGTGATGATAGAGATTTAAAAAGACGAGGACATGCATATCAGGAAGTGTTTGAGCTGTATAAGGATTATTCTGCAGACCAATTGGAAAAAGCTGTAGCGGAGATTATTCATGGATATGAGAATGAAGAGCCAACATTTGTATCTATGAAATGTGGTTTTCCAGATACAGTACATAACATTCTCAATGGCAACAAAGATATAACAGTTGATGGCGTTTATACCCTGAAAGAGGAATTGAATATTGGAAAGCATGTATTTGTTACATTGGGAGGAGACACAGGAAAATCAGAGGTTGATTGGGTTCCAGGGTTTATAGGAGTAGCACATGTAATTAGAGAACCTTATGATTTTGGATATAATGGTAAGGAAAAATACTTTAAGTTTGATATAGAAGTTGACTGTGTTTTTGAAAAGCCATTTAAAAGGGAAGATTTTTTAAGCTATAGAGAAGCATATGATGCTCCATATATAGGACCGGAGTTATCAAGAGATCCGTCACAGGCATTAAGTACTTTGGATATGATAAAGGCTGTTGCTGTTATACGTGCAGTACTTGATGAATTCCCAGAAATGCTTGGAAAATTCAAAGAAATTTTTGACAGAGAGTTTATGGATAGGGTTCTTGGAGCAATTACTGTAATGATACCAACATCTGTAAAATTTGGAGAAAGCAAAGAGGATGCAGTAAATTCTATTCATGAAGAAATGAGCATAGAGAATGAAGGCTCTGAGGAGGAAGAAATGGAATCTAAGCCATATATTGAACCTGATTATTATACAGGGTGTTCACGCAAAAATAAAGATACGGGGGCTGTATATGCACACAATAGAATTGTGTTTGGAGCACCAGGAACAGGAAAAAGTTTTAAGCTGAATGATGAGCAGAAGGATCTCATTTCAGAAGGTGGAGAGTATGAAAGAGTTACATTCCATCCAGATTATTCATATGCTAATTTTGTTGGAACATATAAGCCGGTACCTACAAAAGATGGAATATCATATGAATATGTTCCTGGACCATTTATGAGAACATATGTAAAAGCAATAGAAAATGGACAGTCGGAAAATAAGGAAGATGTAAAACCATTTCTGCTTCTTATAGAGGAAATTAATAGAGCAAATGTTGCTGCTGTATTTGGAGAGGTATTTCAGCTTTTAGATCGTGACGATAGAAATGCAAGCCAATATCCAGTTAAACCTTCTGAAGATATAAAGGCATACTTAGCAAAAGAACTTGGTGGAAAGCCAGAGCAGTATGATGAAATAAAGATACCAGATAATATGTATATCTGGTCAACTATGAATAGTGCTGATCAGGGTGTATTTCCAATGGATACAGCATTTAAAAGAAGATGGAACTTTGAATATATAGGTATTAACCATAAGGAAGAAAAGATTAAAGATACATATTTAGTGTGTGATAAAGCACAGGTACCATACAGAGTTGATTGGAATGAGCTTAGGAAGGCTATAAATACAACACTTGCTTCCAGAGATTATAAGATAAATGAAGACAAGCTTATGGGACCATTTTTTGTATCTAAAAGCATTTTAGAGAATGAAGATGCGTTTAGAGAAACTTTTAAGAGTAAAATTATTATGTACTTATTTGAAGATGCAGCAAAGCAGAGAAGGCATATGTTGTTTGGCGGCTGTGATGAGGATATAAGAAACCAATATTCAGCGATTTGCGAGGAATTTGATAAAAGAGGCATAGATATTTTTGATAAAGAAATCCGAGACAAAATCAAGAAAGAATATTTAAGTGAATTAGACTGAGAAGGGAATGTTACTGGATGATTTCTAAATATGTCAAAGAGCAGAAGCGGTATACTCAAGATGAACTTAGAAAAATATTTGAATGCACAGCTGATGAAACAGTGCAGATTATAAGAAAGTTAAAAGAGTATGGAATTGTTAAAAATGTTAAAAAAAGTGATAGGCAAAGTATGCTCTCTGACTTAGTTGAGGAAGATATCAGAGTAACAGATATCGAAAGTGGAGAGCGGGAATTATATTATGTGTTTTCATTTGTTGGAGTAATTGTTGTATATGGACGGGTATTAAAGTGTTATCCTAAATATATTAACTCTTGTGGCAGTCCAATAGCACAGATGAAGCAGATTATGCGTGTTTTGGAAAAATATAATTCAAAAGAGCAGGTAATAAAACTATATAATGAAAGTGATGATGGAGGATCGTTTAATTTATTGGCAGTAATGCTGTATTTGCTACAGGATTATTATGATAATGGAATATACGCTAATGATGTTGAGATTGTTGAAACTAATGGTACAGGAGAAATACTGTGGGACAGAACAATCAATGAAACATTTTCATATATATCAAATAACAGACCATATTATACTGAATTACAAACGAAAAAGCGGACTTCAGATGAATATGATTTTATCAGACGCTTACATGCCTGTGTACTGACTAAATTTTCAAAGGAACTTGAAGAATCCGATTTGCCGGAGTTGTTTAATATTGTGACAGTAGAGCTGGCGGAAGAACAGCTGGAAGATTTGGGCGATGAAGATTATATTTTATATAGGATACAAAATGAACTTAATGTGCAGTATAACACAAGAAAACAACTGGTGTTGAAGGCAATGTATGCGTATATTGCACAAAAAGCAAACTTTAATAACATTGACAGTTTTAGCATATATGGTACCAACAGCTTTAACTTAGTATGGGAAAAAGTATGTGCACAGAATTTTGGAAATGTTTTAAATGTAAAATTATCAGAGTTGCCACTTGGAGTCTGTGATGATTATAAAGAAAGTAAAGATAGTACTTTAATAGAAATAATTGACAGACCAGTATGGCATAAGACTTCAGATAATATTAGTGATGGGAAGCCAGATACACTAAGACCAGATTTGATTAGTATTTATGAGTGTGGTGATAGTGGAGAATATTGTTTTGGCATATATGATGCAAAGTATTATAACATTAATTTTCATAAGAATGCATCAGAATACAAAGTTATAGGACAGCCTGGAGTGGCGGATGTTACAAAGCAGTATTTATATCAGCTTGCGTACGATGATTTTATAACAAAGCAAGGATACAAATATGTGCAGAATATGTTTTTTTGCCCTGACGAATCTGGAGATAAAGAATATGGATGGGTGCAGATGGATATGCTGCATCAAATCGGAGACAAAAAATTAGAGAATGTAGCAGTTGTAAAGCTTTGTGCATCAGAAATGTATTCTTTATATTTGGCAGATCATATAGTAAATGAAAATGAGATGGACAAATATATTCCAGTAATTGGGCGACAGGAAGTAGATAGTCAAAATTTTGCAAATAGGATGATGGCATATCTTACAAGAATCACAACTGCCAGCAAATTGGCTGAAAAGAAACTGGAAATGAAATCGGACAGAGGCAGGCTTATATATCCAAAACAGATAAAAAGAGAGTTGGGTGCCAAAATTATATATGATGCTATATGCCCTGTTGCAAGTAATGCTTTTTATGGATTTAATCCATATGAAAAAGAAGACCATGAAAGTATGGTGGCAGAGGATATGGGAGATTCTTATAATCGTTGCAGTCAGATTGCGGATGCCTCTATTGAGATAGAAGAAATTATAAAAGATTTATCAGAAGCGGAGCTTAGAGATGAAAAAGTACTTAAAGTAGTACTTAAAAAATGCATTGAAAGTAAATCAGATATTAAATCTATGGCGGATGGAAAGTCGCTTGATATGCTGACAGATAAAATAATGGAACTTGTTAGAGATGTGTATTTATAGCGTGCAGTTATAGGTATAAATGCAGACAAGAAGCAAAGGAGAAAAGAACTGGAAAAGTTGATGAAAAACAGATTGTTGAGGTGATTTTGTGGCAGATGATTTAACAAAAGAACAGCGGCATAAAAATATGAAAAATATTCATGGGAAGGATACCAAAATAGAAGTTATATTAAGAAAGGCTTTATGGAACAAAGGATATCGGTATCGTAAGAATTATAAAAAACTTCCGGGAAGTCCAGATATCGTGCTGACAAAGTATAAGATAGCTATTTTTTGTGATGGAGAATTCTTTCATGGAAAAGATTGGGATACTTTAAAAAAGAGACTTGAAAAGAGTAACAATAGTGAGTACTGGATTAGCAAGATATCCCGTAACAAAGAGCGGGATGATGAGATAAATAAGAAATTGGACTTTGAGGGCTGGACTGTAATCCGGTTTTGGGGTGAAGACATAAAGAAACATACAGATGAGTGTGTGAAGGTTGTGGAAGAGACAATTTTGAATTTGAAAATTTCTGTCTAAAACATAGTAGACTTTGCCTGTGTTTTAGAATTTGGGGAGAACATACAGTAAAATTAAAGAACTGTTGTATTATGAAGGATGCATATGTAATACAAGTAGAGTGATCAATAATAAAAATCGAAGAAGAGATGCAGAATTTTATTATATAGCTGTAGAATGTTTGTACTGAAGATTGGAGGTTGCACGTTTTGAAAGTTTTGGAATGCAAAAAGATAGATGTTAAGAATTACAATAGCATTACATATATAAGAATAGAACCAGAAGATTTCTCAATAACAATACGAGATATTATAACAGCACTTTCTGATTTGTCGTGGATTACCAAGTTTGATCAGTCATATATTCGTAATAGCTTTTTGAAACGAGCGGAAGATACGGCGGAGTATTTAGCAAGTAAAATATTGAAAGATGATGGAGACAAGATAACAGAGGACTCGGGGGAGTATGTTGTTTCTGAATTGGCAAGAGAAGCATTAGTAGCTGAATTAAAATATCTTGACATTCCTTTAGCAGAATTATTTAAAGAACAAGTGTCAGGTAATCCGGGATTTGATTTTTATTCTGCAAATAAAGACAAGGTTATTATTTTTGGAGAAGCTAAATATAGTTCAAGCAGAAATGCTTATGGTATTGGGATGGAACAAGTAGATAGATTTATAAGAGAAGGTCAGGATGTATCAGATTTAAACGATATAGATAAATTTTTTGAAGAAGAATCATTGCAGTTAGCAGATAAGGGAGATAAAGCATATGCTGTTGCGTTTGCTGCTAAGGGGACAGCATCAGATATGATAATAAATGGAATTGTCAGTAACAAACATTATAAGAATATTGCAATCAATAAAGAGGTTATTTTTTTGGCGGTGAATGTATGAATGATTTAATTAAGAAAATAAAAAATGGGGATGATATATCAAAGATAATACAATATGTCATACATGATATTTATGAAAATGGACCAATTGATGGAACTAGTATGGAAATACTATGTTATTTATCAATTTATCAGCCGCAAGAGTTTGAAAAATGGAAGAACAGAATTTTAAAATATATGGGAGTATACTATAAGAAAATAAAAACAGAATTCTTTCCAGAAATTGTTTTTGGTATGTACGAAAAACATATAGAAGAAACCTTTAATAATAGTTATACTCCTGTTCAGGCAAATATGGTAAGTGAGATAGAAGAAAATAAATGTTTTAGTTTTTCAGCTCCCACAAGTACGGGAAAATCATATGTATTTCGTCATTTAATTAGAAATTCAAAAAATGATATTGTCGTAGTTGTACCTTCACGTGCATTAATAAATGAATATTTCAATACTTTATGTGATGCTATTACAGATAAAAGTGTTAATATTCTTACATTTATTGATAAGATTAACATTAAAAGGGCAAAGAGAAATATTTTTATCGTTACGCCTGAAAGGTGTAAGGAATTGTTTAAACAAAAGGAAGAATTTAATATTGATATTTTTTTATTTGATGAGGCACAATTAAGCAATGAAGAATCGTCGAGAGGTATTTTTTTTGATAGCATAGTTAGGCGTGCTCAAAAGGCATTCCCTAATGCAAAATTTGTATTTGCGCATCCTTTTGTGGAAAATCCTGAGGCACAGATTGACAAAAATCATTTTGATATAAGTGATTCTGTTGCAAAATGTTATAAATATAGAAATGTGGGACAAATATTTTACGCAGTAGATGGGAATAAATACTACCACTTTGGGATCGATAAAGAAATTATGGGAAGGCATAAGTTGATATGCGAGTTTGATCCAGTAGAAACAGCAATAAACGATGGTGGAAGTGTTTTGGTATATACCACCAAAACAAGTATATACAATAAGAAAGTGTTCTCTAAGTTTGAAAAATACATTAACTTGTGTCCGGAAATAGATGATGAAGATGCAAAAAAATATATAAAGCAAATAAAAAAATATATTGGAGCAAATGATAAAGTTGGTGGAGAGAGATATTCTCAGATGGTTGATTTGATGAAACATGGAATTGTAATCCATCATGGATCATTACCTTTACAAGCTAGATTAATATTAGAAAAATTCACTAATGCTGGATATTGTAAAATCTGTTTTGCCACATCAACTTTGGAACAAGGGATTAATATGCCGTTTGATGTTGTTTACCTTAACACATTTGAAGCTAGTAAACCATTATCATTAAAAAATTTGATAGGTAGAGCAGGACGTTCAACATTGAAACAAAAATTTGATTTTGGCAGTATTGTTGTTAAAAAAAGCAACATGTCTGAATTGAGGAAAATTATTAATTCACCAGATATGCTTGAAAATGTTTCGATGCTTGATTCAGAGGTGGAAGATGATTTAAAGGAATTTAAAGATGCTATTATAAATGGTACTATTTCAGATGAGTATAATATTTCAGAAAAACAGTTAAATAAACTACGTGATGAAAATTCAGAGAACATTATTAAAAATATATTGGATACAATGTTTAAACATGATGATTTGATAAGTCTTAATTCCATTAATGAGGATCAGGAATGCAAATTATCATTATATGAGTATTTTGAACAGTTGTATGAATACTATCTTGGCAGGATATTGAATAACGGCGAAAAGAATGTTTTTAATACAGCAATCAAAATTTTACTTTGGCAAATCCATTGTAAGTCATTTAAAGATATATGCTTTTATAGGTATTCATATGCAAGTAAAAAGCAAGAGAGGGAACAATTACAAAAAGAAATTAAATTTGGAAATGAATTTGAAAGTTATATAGCAAATTTAAAATTACAACATTTACAGGCACAGTTTGTGGCTGGTTATGCAGAGATTCCAAATAAAAATCTTCAAGTATTTAGTATGTTTGGAAATAATGAAACAAAAGCTATAGATGTTGATTATGACAGAATAGTATTTGATACATATGACTATTTGGATAAAATAATAGGCTTTAAATTAAGTGATATATTTTATGCGGCATTCAATGAATATTTTGAAAAAACAGATGATTTAAGAGCAAAGAGAATGGCTCAATTAGTTAAGTATGGAACAGAAGACGAAAAGGAAATAATGATGCTTAGATATGGTTTTTCTTTTGACGATATTGAATGGCTGGAACCATATATTAAAACAATTAATCAAGAAGAAATCATATTTAGTAGAAAAATCGAAAAACTTCCGATTGAAAAAATGAATGTGATAAAGAGATTTATTTGACAGGTTTCTTATGAGAGAGAGTTACTTTATTTAATAGTCTCATCGATAGATTAAGATTAGTTACAGAAAGAGGTATTTAATGAAAACACTGGTTTTAGGAAATGGTTTTGATATAGATCATGAGCTGCCAACTAAATATAAGGATTTTCTTTGCTTTGTTGAGGTAATAAAGGAGATTCAAATTTTAGAAGAAAAAGGAGATTCTTCATCATATATTTTGGACACTGAATTAAAAAAGTATGTATATAATTTGCTTTATTTAGATGATAAGAAGAAAACTAAATTTGAGGTTTTATCATTGCTCGAATCAAATGTTTGGATAGATTACTTTTTGAATGTCAAAGGTGAATTTGGGGAAAATTGGATAGATTTTGAAGCGGAGATATCTCATGTTGTTCAGGAATTAGAAAATGTTAAAGATTATGTTATTGATGAAATGAGGAAAGGTGTAAAAGTTACTGATGTTCCTGATTTTATGAAAAAAAGGTTGGACAAGTTGTCTCCGAATGCAGTAGGTATATATAAGGATGGTAATGAAAGGGAGATGTATGATTTTATTTCAAAATGGGTAAACGATTTAAAAAGAATGATACATCTGTTAGAGATATATCTTGATGATTATGTACAGAAGATTAAAATAGCGTGCTTTTCACCAGATATTTATGAATTAAACCCGGACAGGGTAATTTCATTTAATTATACAAATACATACGAAAAAATTTACTCATATAAGAGAAATGGTATTAAATATAACTACATTCATGGAAAATCATCAAGCGATAGTTCTGTAGATACTTGTAATATGGTATTGGGTATAGACGAGTATCTGGATAATGATAGGCGGAATCAAAAGACAGAATTTATTCAGTTTAAGAAGTATTTTCAAAGAATTCATAAAAAGACGGATTGTGAATATGTGTATTGGTTTGATAAGGAGTTAAGGACAGAAAAAAGTGAAAAGAATCGTGAAGAGGTATTTATTTTTGGTCATTCATTAGATATTACGGATGGAGATGTATTGTCAACAATAATAAACTGTCCTAATACATATGTTACTATATTTTATCATGATGATGTAGATTATGGAAAACAGATTACTAATTTAGTTTCTTTGCTGGGACAAGATATCATGCTTAGTAAGGTTTATGGAAAGAATCCAAGTATTATTTTTAAACATCAACAAGAACATAGGCTGATATCTAATAGTGAGTTTGAGGTAGCCTCTGATATGTATAAGTTGAGAAACTTATATGAATATAATAATGTGCAGGCACAAGAAATCGTTAATGGTGTGATTAATAAGATTGAGAATTGTAATATTTCTTATTTTGAGAACCAAAAAAATGTTGTAAATATGTACGATATATTACAAGAACTGGGATTGGCAGAAGAAAATAGAAGCAAATTATTGTCCTTCGCTAAAGTTATTTATGATGATAAACTCCTTGGACAAAAGGTTCATATTGATGCATCGCAGTGGGAATATGAGGATTATGATGGGCATTACTATTGCGATAGTAAAACAGAAAAATTTATAAATGAAATAAATGAATATAATTTGGAACAATATGAGAAATATGTATTCCCTATACAGAACGAAAGCGATGAAGAGGAAATGTATTTGCTATATCCCAATAAAGTAAAAGATGGATATTCAATTGATGATTATGAGAAAACATTTCAATATGCCCTGAACAAAATAAATTCTACAGCAACAGATACGAGAAAAGTATTGAATGCTTTGTGTACAATTGCACTGCATTTAGACAGTGAAGATGTTAAGAAGTTTTATCGTGCTAAAAAGAAAAGCTCAAAGAATCCGATACTTCAGTCTAGAATAAATTATATTATGTCATGTTATGAAGAAGATTTGTATATGGAGTATCAAGCGAGACAATATGAAGAGAGCGTGAACGACGATTAGTTGGCATATGATATAAGTAACCATCGAAGGCAAATATTCTTAAGGTATATGATGAAATGGACAAAAAACAGATTTTTGGCACAAAGGAAATAGCAAAATACTAGACTAATCGCCATCTACAGCAAAAGTAGTGATGGTAAAACTCAGAGATAAGGGAAATAATGATACTAACTATAGGTACGGTTAATCTGAAAGTTTAAATTTCAGTGCAGAATTAAATTGGGGAGGGATAATTTACTTTTATATTTTAAAATTGACAATTATAGAAATTACTATGATTGATAGACTATTATTATGTATAATATAGTATATTAGATAGAGTTAGACAAAGAACTTTTTATAAAAATCTTGATATTATGGAGGAAGAAAAATGGTTGTTGATTTATCTAATTTGGAAGATAAGAAGATTATGGATATTAAATTAAAATCGGTAGAAGTCAAACGAGATTATTCACTAAATAATACATTAAAAGTTCATTTTTCAGATTATAATATTTCTGTTATTTATGGAGAAAATGGGTGTGGAAAAACAACAATTTTACGACTGATTAATGCATTTTTAGCTCAAAATGATAGTGTCCTTAGTCAAGAAAAAGTGCTGTTGATGTCAATGACATATCAATTTGAAGGTGTAGAGACGAAAGTGCTTGTTGAAAAAAAAGAACGGACAGAAAACATAAAAGATGAAGACGGTAATATAATGGAGCAGGTTTCAATATATTATGATTGGAGTGATTATCGCAAATCAGCATTGGTTGGGATGTCAAGTATTTTGTTCGGTGTTAATAGAGGAATTACAAATAATTCACATATATCAGAAGAGGAGATTTATGACAGCATATTTAGGTCTAGATATAGGGAGAAGTTTGACGGAAGTAATGACTTAATGATGTTTTGCCATATGTTAAGTCGGAGTTTAAATATGAATCAAAGGAGAAGAAGAGGAAGAAGAATTAAGGATAGTTTGGATTTGTCATCACCTGTTCTAAATATAGATTCAGTATCTATGGATGTTATTGAAGAATTGTTAGTTGAAAGGTATGGAAGAGCTAAGATGATGTCTAACGATAAAGTGCGAAAAGCATTATTTGATACTTTGGCGGATGCGTGTAATTCATTAGATGATATCGAAATTACAGAGGCTGAGTATCATAAAATATTATTAATGAACAAAGATAGATTGATTTTGGCACTAAGCTCGGGTTCTACAAACACTCTTAGCGAACGAATTGTTGAAATATTAAGGAATGTTGATGAGTATGGTTCAGTCTCCGAAAACAGTGAGAATCCATTATTAAAAAAACTTATTGTTAATATGTCGAATGAATTAAACCAGGAATCAGAATATATACAGGCTGTAAATAGATTAGAGGAGATTTTTAACGAATATATAGGTCCGGATAAATATTTACAAATTACGGAAGAAGGAGCAATCGTGAGATTTCATTCTTCTGAAGAAACTCATAAAATTGGGGCTTTATCAAGTGGGGAGAGACATCTTTTGGTTTTGTTAACGATTTTTGTG
Source organism: Roseburia sp. MSJ-14 (assembly GCF_018918225.1). Lineage (NCBI taxonomy): Bacteria > Bacillati > Bacillota > Clostridia > Lachnospirales > Lachnospiraceae > Roseburia > Roseburia sp. MSJ-14. Next base: position 4,090 of record NZ_JAHLQD010000056.1, on the reverse strand, counting down.
ATTGAAGGTAATAGAAGACATTTATTTATGGTTGACGAACCAGAAATTTCGCTTAATATGATTTGGCAACGTAAATTATTACCGCTATTGAGCGAACTAGCTCCAAATGCAGAAATTATTGTGGCATCACATAGTCCATCTATTGCAAAGGAAAATTCTAATTACTTGGTTGAATTGAGGTAGGATTATGAAAAACGATTTAGAGGAAACCGTAATTGCTGCATTTATGTGTAAGCAACCTGTTATTCTTGTAGAGGGACAAGATGATATTAAGTTTTATGATAATATTGCTTCATTAAAGAGATTGTCGGTTGGAGTACAAGCGATTGAAACGATAGATGGTTATTCAGAGGGCTGTGAGCAAGTATGCAATGCAATGGATGAAGTTGCGTCTTTAATCCAGAAGGACAATAGACTAAAAAAGTATGTTGTAGGTATAATAGATAGAGATGTAAGACAATATTTAAATAATCTTCCTGTGAAGGAAAATTTATTAGTGCTTAAATATTATTCTTATGAAACACATCTAATTACTGACACAACGATTAAAAGTCTATTGGAACAATTGACAAAGATACCAGGATCATTGATAACACATGAAGTTGTGGATTGGATTAAGCAGGATTTCGAGAGTCAATTGAATGAATTATACTATTTTTCGCTTGAAGCATTAAAGAAGATGTGTGACAATTCTTATCAAGCTGACATAACTTATGGACTAGATGGGGGTGCAGTAATAGGAAAGTCAAAACAGTATAAATGGAGTTTGATTGAAACGAAAACGAGCGATTTGGATCAATTTGCAATAGTACATGGTATTTCAAAGAGTGATTTGAAATATATCGCAAAAGGTAAATGGCTTCTTGCAACTTGGTGTGATTATTTGATAAAAAAAGCAAAAGTTTTACATTCTTTATGTGGAATACAAATACCTCAATGTGAATACTGTAAAGCTGGACAAACCAATAAATGTCTATGGAAAAAAAGTAGCAGTTTTCAGGTTGTTGAAGTCGAAAGTTTGCTTTATACACAACAATTTATTGATCTGAACGAGGTGAATTATATTTGGAAATATATGAAAGATAAACTGGCCTGCTAATTTACATAAAAGTAATTTATGGTGATGAATGTAGCACAACACTGGGGGGAGGTTCAAAAGCATGGACATGAGTAAAAAAGATTAGAAACTATTTCAAGATAAATTATCGGGTTGGCAGGAAAAATACATTGAAGGTCTTGTCAAAGGGTATATGAACTTTCCGAATGATGATACACAAAGTATGCATCAGAGAAATTCTAGAAATTGGAAAAGGCAGATAAAAAAGATAGGCGTCATCAGGGAGTTATCACAGAGATGAGCAGGTGATACATATGGAGATTGGTGCAACAAAAGCAGTTCAAGATCGACTAAAAACAACAAAGATTGAAGAAAGCAAAGGTGCTTCACTTGTGTTCTGCTGGGACACACATTTGACGAAAATAAGAGGAAGAAATGTCTTGTTTATTGTGAATGCCAGTAATCGTTATGCAATAGCAATGACAGATATTGAACCAAGAAACTGGAATTACTATACAATGTATATCCGCAGTGTGATTCATGGCGTGATGCAGGAAATGGGATATTCCGAGGATCAGATAGGGCAGTATTTTAAAATGTCAGGCGATACAACTGTAACAAAAACTCATGGTAGGAAATCGGTTGGTGGCATTAACAGAATGGTAATGGATGCACAGTATTTTGGTAAGAAGCTGGAGAAAGAAGCAAAGTATCAATGGGAACTTAGTGAGTATCTGAACAGAGATATCTGCCAGCCAGAGGGATTTGATGCATATGGATATCCGAGTGAACTTTTTAAATTAGACATGGAACGACTAGGGATAGCTACTAAGAGAAAGCCGGCAAAGGTAATTGATTTTACCAGGTACATAGATACTAATCGCAATACTAACCATTAGCGCAAAAGAATTGTAAAAGCAATTGTTTGGGCATAAGAAGTTAGTTTGCAATGACAAAAAGCAAGATATATAAAATAATTCGTCGCTAAAAAGGCGACGAAAAAAGCGACGGAAAAGTAGAACATTCATGAGCATAACATTTGAAATAGTCAAATTTAAAAAGCCAACAAAAGATGATTTGGGATTCCCTAAAGAGGCAGTAAGTAATGGAGATGTTCGCATTATAAAATCCAACTCCAGATATATTACTATTTCTTATGGCGACAAATCAAAGGAGATAGAAAAAGGCAGACTTGAAAAATATAAGGTGATGGTTCAAACAAAATGTGTTGTTTTGAAGATTAAGGCTTTATGGAACAGCAGTGAAAATAATTTATATGGTATAGATAAAAAGAAAGCTATAAAGTGTATACCAGATATTGAAGATTATGAATATGTTCCAGTTAATAATAGTATGCTGGCAAAAGCAGAAATTCCCTTCTTGATATTTGAAAGAAACCGGGGAAAATGTTTTATAGAGATGTATTGATAGAATCTAGAGAAAGGAACACTTTTATGAGCAAAGAATTACAGATAAGAAATAGCACTGTTGATTTCTTGGTTTTCACACGAGATGCAGGAGAAGACGGAATAGAAGTCAGGGTTCAGAATGGCGATGTATGGCTTACGCAGAAAGCAATTTCGCAGCTTTTTGATGTAGATAGAAGTGTGATTACAAAACATCTGAGCAATATTTTTAAAGAGGGAGAATTAAATGAAAATTCAACTTGTGCAAATTTTGCACAAGTTGCTGATAATGGAAAAACATACAACTACAAATTTTATTCATTAGCTGCAATTATTGCTGTGGGCTATCGCATTAATTCAGAGCGGGCAATGCAGTTTAGAACATGGGCAACAAAGGTATTGGATACATTTACAAAGCAGGGTTATGTTCTTGATAAAAGCAGATTGATTAATGGACAGATTTTCGACGAAGATTATTTTGAACATCTTATTGCTGAGATTCAGGAAATCAGGGCAAGTGAGAGAAGATTTTACCAGAAAATCACAGATATATATGCAACAGCAGTTGATTATGATAAGAATTCACAGATGACAAGAGAGTTTTATGCAACAGTTCAGAATAAGATGCATTATGCAGTTCATGGTAATACAGCGGCAGAAGTGATAGTGGCAAGAGCTGATCATAATAAGGAACATATGGGACTTAAATCATGGAAAAATGCGCCTGATGGTAAAATAGTAAAAACAGATGTGTCAATTGCAAAAAACTACTTGGAAAAAGAAGAACTTGCAGAACTAAATGAGATTGTGACAATGTATCTTGATTATGCAACAAGACAGGCACGAAGACATATTCCTATGACTATGGAAGATTGGAAAACAAAGCTTGACGCATTTCTTAGATTTAATGATGCGGATGTACTTCAGGATAAAGGAAAAGTAACAGCAGCTATTGCAAAGGAATTTGCAGAAAGTGAGTTTGAGAAATACAGAGTTATACAAGATTCACTATATGAAAGTGACTTTGATAAATTGATGAATGATATGGAAAAGAATGATGCTATCCATTAGTACCACAAAACTTTTTCTTGCAGAAATATTTGTTGGAGCTTATAATTTTCATAGGTGGACAAGCAAACCGACAGAATATTATTTTGTGAATAGTAAACAAACCTGCAAGCCACCGGAACTACACACAATAATGAAAAAATGCAATGGTACTGGATTGGTACTAAAAATATGTGAAACGAAAAATAACGTGTGGAAAAGGTGTAAGTTATCAATACAAAATAGTATAGATAACTGCGTTATAATAACCTGAATCAAACCAAACTCTGCGAGTTTGAGTGATGTAAAAACAGCGGGAAGCTAGTATTTATGCAGCTTCCCGTTTTTTGTGCTTGCAAAATGCTTGCAGTTTCTTGATATAATTAAATAGTAGAATAAGGAATATATCTATAGAAATTAGGTCTTGAAGATGAATGAAAAATCATTTTCAAGACTTTTTTAATTTATAGGAAATTTCTCAAATCGTCAGAAATAGTGTATAATGAACTAGAAATAAAAAATGACATGACAAAAGAGCGAATGGTGGATTCGCCATGACGTTGTTTATGAAGTTTTTTGT